>NZ_JBHYKG010000091.1:0-27881 GCF_042741245.1 Kitasatospora sp. NPDC058965 | reverse complement strand
GAACCGGCCGGGGTGAGGATGTTTCACGTGAAACATCCTCACCCCGGCCGGTTCGCGTTCCCGACGCACCCTCAATGACAGGAAAAATCGCCCATCCTGTGACAATCTCCCCGATATGACCTCCACCACTCCCTCCTTCGAGGACACCGAGGACTTCGCCGACGCGGACCGGGGTTTCATCGACCGCCTGGATCCGGGCGTGGTCACCGGCGCCGACGGCCGGGTGGTCTGGGACAACGACGCCTACGCCTTCCTGGCCGAGGACTGCCCGGACACCGCCAACCCCAGTCTCTGGCGCCAGGGCCGGCTGACCGCCCGTCAGGGGCTCTACCAGGTGACCGAGGGCATCTACCAGGTGCGCGGCCTGGACCTCTCCAACATGACCCTGGTCGAGGGCGACCGCGGGGTGATCGTGATCGACCCGCTGATCTCCGCCGAGACCGCCGCCGCGGCCCTGGCGCTGTACCGGCGCCACCGCGGCGAGCGCCCGGTCACCGGCCTGATCTACACCCACTCGCACGCCGACCACTTCGGCGGCGCCCGCGGCGCGGTCCCGCACGGCCACGAACCGGTCCCGGTGCTGGCCCCGCGCGGCTTCCTGGAGCACGCGGTCAGCGAGAACGTCTACGCCGGCAACGCGATGACCCGCCGCGCGGTCTACATGTACGGCCAGGCGCTGCCCAAGGGACCGGAGGGCCAGATCGGCTGCGGGCTGGGGATGATCGGCTCGACCGGCACGGTCACCCTGATCGCCCCGACGGTGGACATCACCCGCACCGGCCAGGTGGAGACGGTGGACGGGGTCCGGATGGTCTTCCAGCTCACCCCCGGCACCGAGGCCCCGGCCGAGATGAACTTCCACTTCCCGGACCGCAGGGCGCTCTGCCTGGCCGAGAACGCCACCCACAACATGCACAACGTGCTGACCCTGCGCGGCGCCCTGGTCCGCGACGCCCGGGTCTGGGCGCACTACCTGGACGAGGCGCTGGTCCTGTTCGGCGCCGACAGCGACGTCGCCTTCGCCTCGCACCACTGGCCGACCTGGGACGGTCCGCGGATCGCCGACTACCTGACCGCGCAGCGCGACCTCTACGCCTACCTGCACGACCAGACCCTGCGACTGCTCAACGCCGGGCTGACCGGCCCGGAGATCGCCGAGGAGCTCGTGCTCCCGCCCCGGCTGGAGCGCACCTGGGCGCTGCGCGGCTACTACGGTTCGCTCAGCCACAACGTCAAGGCGGTCTACCAGCGCTACCTCGGCTGGTACGACGGCAATCCGGCGCACCTGTGGGAACACCCGCCGGTCGAGCTGGCCAAGCGGTACACCGAGGCGCTGGGCGGGGTGGCCGCCACGGTGGCCACGGCCCGCGGGTACGCGGAGCAGGACCCGCGGTTCGCCGCCACCCTGCTCAACCACGCGGTCTTCGCCGACCCGGAGCACCGCGAGGCCCGCGAGGCGCTGGCCGGGGTCTACCGGCGGCTCGGCCACGGCGCCGAGAACGGCACCTGGCGCAACGTCTACCTGACCGCCGCGATGGAGCTGGGCGGCACGCCGGCCCGGGCGGACTTCGACCTCGCCAACCCCGAGGTGGCGGCGGCGCTGACGGTGGGGCAGCTGATCGACTCGCTGGCGGTGCGGGTGAACGGGCCGCGCGCCCGGGACACCCCGCTGACGGTGGACCTGCTGGTCACCGACGAGCGGCGGGGCTGGCGGCTGACCCTGTCCAACGGCGCGCTCACCCACCGCAGCGCACCGCTCGGCAAACCGCTCGGCCAGGGCGCCGCGGACCTGGCGCTCACCCTGACCAAGGCCGGCCTGCTGGGCCTGCTCGGCGGCGCCGGCCTCGCCGGGATCGAGACCGCGGGCGACCCGCAGGTGCTGGCCACCCTGCTGTCCTTCCTGGACACCCCCGACCCGCACTTCCCGATCGTCACGCCCTGACCGGCCCCGGGACACCGGCCGGACAGCACGGTGGGCGCCCTCCGCGGAGGACGCCCACCGTTCGTGCTCCGCGCGACTCAGCCGCGGCGGTGCCGGCCACCGGACTGCACCGGCTCGCCGCCGGCCTCGCCGCCCGCCTCGCCCGCACCGGCCAGCGCGGCGGCGCCGGTCCGGCGCTTCTTCCGCTCCCGGACCAGCTCGACCAGGATCGGCGAGATCGACAGCAGGATGATCAGTGCCATCGCCGGGATCAGGTACTTGTCGATCACCGGGGCCATCGAGTCACCGAAGAAGTAGCCGATCGAGAGCATGGCCTCGGTCCACACCACGCCGCCGATCACGTTCCACACGAAGAACTTGCGCGCCGGCATCTCCAGCATCCCGGCGACCGGGTTGAGGAAGGTGCGCACGATCGGGATGAACCGGGCCATCACCACGGCCTTCTCGGGGCCGAACTTGGCGAAGTACTCCTCGGCCTTCTGCACGTACTCGCGCTTGAAGATCTTGGACTCTGGCTTGTCGAAGAGCTTCGAGCCCGCCTTCGCCCCGAGCAGGTGGCCCAGCTGGGCCCCGGCGACGGCGCACAGCGGGGCGGCGACGAGCAGCACCGCTATCGGCATCTGCACGCCGGGGCCGAAGGCCTTGGCCGCGGCCGAGGAGGCCGCCACACCCGCCAGGATCAGCAACGAGTCACCGGGCAGGAAGAAGCCGATCAGCAGACCGGTCTCGGCGAAGATGATCGCCAGCAGGCCAATCGTCCCGACCGAGCTGATCAGGGACTTGGCATCCAGGAGGTTGACCGCGAGGTCGGTGGTGGTGGTCACGGGCGCAGGATAGCGCGGCCACGTGGCAGGAGCCTGAAGACGGGGCCTATGGGCTGTTCATCCGGTTATGCCCGACCTGTCGTCCCGAGTGGCGGGCGTGGTGGTGTGGCCGGGGCACGAGTCTGGGAGGATGAGCCCGGTGTCCCGCCCGCGGTCGAGGACAACCCTCAGTGCCTCGCAGCCGCGACGACGCCATGAACCACAGGCGTATCGAGCACCGGACAGCGTCGTCCGACAGCCACACACCGACAGGAGCGGATTCGCATGCCCATCGCAACTCCCGAGGTCTACAACGAGATGCTGGACCGGGCCAAGGCGGGCAAGTTCGCCTACCCGGCCATCAACGTCACCTCGTCGCAGACGCTGCACGCGGCCCTGCGCGGCTTCGCCGAGGCGGAGAGCGACGGCATCATCCAGATCTCCACCGGCGGTGCCGAGTTCCTGGGCGGCCAGCACAAGAAGGACATGGTCACCGGCGCGGTCGCGCTGGCGGAGTTCGCGCACATCGTGGCCGCCAAGTACGACATCACGGTGGCGCTGCACACCGACCACTGCCCCAAGGACAAGCTGGACGGCTACGTCCGCCCGCTGCTGGCCGTCTCCGCCGAGCGCGTGGCGCGCGGCGAGAACCCGCTGTTCCAGTCGCACATGTGGGACGGTTCGGCCGAGACCCTGGCCGACAACCTGGCCATCGGCCAGGAGCTGCTGGCCCTGGCGCACGCCGCCCGGATCATCCTCGAGGTCGAGATCACCCCGACCGGCGGCGAGGAGGACGGTGTCTCGCACGAGATCAACGACAGCCTCTACACCACGGTGAACGACGCGGTGCGCACCGCCGAGGCGCTCGGCCTGGGCGAGAAGGGCCGCTACCTGCTGGCCGCCTCCTTCGGCAACGTGCACGGCGTCTACAAGCCGGGCAACGTGGTGCTCCGTCCCGACCTGCTGCGCGAGCTCCAGGACGAGGTCGGCAAGCAGTACGGCAAGCAGGACCCGTTCGACTTCGTCTTCCACGGCGGCTCCGGCTCCTCCCAGGAGGAGATCGCCACCGCGCTGGAGAACGGCGTGGTCAAGATGAACCTGGACACCGACACCCAGTACGCCTTCACCCGCCCGGTCGTGGACCACATGTTCCGCAACTACGACGGTGTCCTGAAGGTCGACGGCGAGGTCGGCAAGAAGAACACCTACGACCCGCGCACCTGGGGCAAGCTGGCCGAGGCCGGCATGGCCGCCCGCGTGCTCGAGGCCGCCCAGACCCTGCGCTCGGCGGGCAACCGCCTGAAGTGACGCGCTGCGGCCCGACGGGCCCGGTCGGCAGCCGCCGGCCGGGCCCGTTCGCACTCCGGCGGGGCTCCGGCAGCGGCCCGGCGGGCGGCCGGACGGCAAAATCTTGTTCAGCGCTCAGTATGGTTTTCGCCGATCCGCCCTGTTTGTCGGGTTTCTCTCACCCGGGCGGCCAAAGCTGTCGCTCATGGTCACCACCGCACCACTGATCGCCGATCCGCCGTCGAGCGGCTCCCGGTCCCGCCACCGCGCCCCGTGGCGCAGTCCCGCGGACCAGCCCCGGCACGCCCGCCCCGCCCTGCTCGCCGTTGCCGCGCTGGCCGGGGCCCTCTACTCCTGGAACATCGGCGCCAGCAGCTACCACGCCTTCTACGCCGACGCCGTGCGGAGCATGACCGGCAGCTGGAAGGCCTTCGTCTTCGGCTCCTACGACCCCGCCGGGACCATCACGCTGGACAAGCTGCCCGGCTTCCTGTGGCCGCAGGCGCTGTCCGCCCGGCTGTTCGGCTTCCACCCGTGGGCGCTGACCCTCCCGCAGGCGGTCGAGGGGGTGCTCGCGGTCCTGGTGCTGTTCCGCACCGTGCGCCGCTGGGCGGGGGCCGACGCCGGGCTGCTGGCCGCGCTGGCCTTCACCCTCACCCCGGTGGTGGCCGGCCTGTTCCGGACCGCGGTCGAGGACCCGCTCTTCACGCTGCTGCTCCTGCTGGCGGCCGACGCCGGCCAGCGGGCCGCGCGCAGCGGCCGGCTGCGCACCCTGCTGCTCGCCGGGGTCTGGGTCGGTGCCGCGTTCCAGGCCAAGATGCTGGAGGCCTGGGTGGTGCTGCCGGTGCTCGCGGCGGTGTACCTGCTGGCCGCGCCGGTGCGGCTGCGCCGGCGGCTGGCCCACCTGGCGCTGGCCGGGCTGGTCACCGTGCTGGTCTCGGCCTCCTGGATGCTGCTGGCCACGGCCACCCCCGCCCGGGACCGGCCCTACATCGACGGGACCACCGACAACTCCGCGTACAGCATGGTGGTCGGCTACAACTTCCTGAACCGGTTCTCCTCGGTCGGCCTGAACGCCGCCGAGACCGGCAGCGTCACCTCCTCGCGCGGCGGTGGCGGCAGCTGGGGCGGCACGCCGCAGGCGGCACAGGGCGCGGCCGGCGCGCAGCGTGCCGACCGGGCCGCCGCTGCCGACGGCGGGGCCGGGGACGGCGGCTGGACCAAGATGTTCTCCGCCCGGTTCGCCCCGCAGACCGGCTGGCTCTACCCGCTGGCCGCCGTCTCCGCGCTTGCGGCACCGCCTGGCGCCGGCGGGCGCCGTGCACCGACCCGCAGCGGACCGGGTACCTGCTCTGGGGCGGTTGGCTCGCGGTCTTCTTCCTGGTGTTCAGCGCGGGCAGCGTGGGCGGGCACTCGTACTACATGGGCGTGATCGCCACCCCACTGGCCGCGCTCAGCGGCGCTGGCCTGGTGCAGCTGTGGCGGGCCCACCGGCAGGGCGGTCCGCGGTCCTGGGCGCTGCCCGCCGCGGTGGCCGGCACCGCGGCCTGGGGGGCGTACCTGGCCCGGCTCTACCCGGGTTTCCTGCCCTGGCTGGCCCCGGCCACCCTGGTGCTGGGGCTGCTGGCCGTCCTGCTGCTCGGCGCGGCCCGGACCGCCCGGTTCGGCGACCGGCGGCTCGGCCGACTGCGGGTGGGCACGGCCGCCCTGCTGGCCTCGCTCTGCGCGGTGCTGCTGGCCCCCGGGGCCTGGGCCGCCTCGGTGCTGGAGAAGCAGTACGGGAACTCCGGGATGGGCACAGTGGGGCCGCAGGCGGCGCAGCGCTACGGGCGTCCGACCGGCGCCCGGCCCGGGCCGCCGGGTGCCGGTGCGGCCCGCACCGCCGGCCGCACGGCGGGGGCGGCACGCACCGGCGGCGGCGGCCTGGACCGCGCCCAGCAGCGGATCCTGGCCTACACCCGGGCCCACGACGACGGCGCCCGCTACCTGTTCGCCACCACCTCCTGGTCGGCCTCCTCCCCGTACATCCTGGCCACCGGCGAGGAGGTGCTGCCGATGGGCGGCTTCACCGGTCAAGTGCCCTCGCCGACCCTGGCCCAGGTCCAGGACCTGGTCCGCACCGGCCGGCTGCGCTTCGTGCTGCTCGGCGACGGCGGCAGGGGTGCCGGCGCGGGCGGTGGCGGCGCGGGCGGACCGGCCCGGGCCGGTGCCACCGGGCCGACCGCCGCGGTGGTCTCCTGGGTGCGCGGCAGCTGCGCCCCGGTGGCGCCGCGCGACTACGGGCAGTCGCCCGACAGCCCCGACCTGCAGCTGCTGTACCGCTGCACCACATGAGCACACCAGCGCCTCCCGACCGCCACGGCCCTGCTGGCAGACTGGGGAGCATGACTGACCACAAGAACTTGCTCGCGGGGCCGGGCCCGACGCTGCTGTCCGAGGAGGCCGAGCCGTACCGCCGGCTGGCCGAGGAGTCCGCGTCGCCGACCCAGCTCGCGGCGGACTACCCGTGGTTCTCGCTCGCCTGGGCGATGCTCGCCGACGACGCCTTCGCCGAGGGCCGCGTGGTCGAGTCCTACGCGTACGCCCGCACCGGCTACCACCGCGGTCTGGACGCGCTGCGCCGGGCCGGGTGGAAGGGGCACGGTCCGGTCCCGTGGGAGCACCGCGCCAACCGCGGCTTCCTGCGCTGCCTGGCCGGCCTGGCCCGGGCCGCCGAGTCGATCAAGGAGACCGAGGAGGCCGACCGCTGCTGGCAGTTCCTCAAGGACAGCAGCCCCGAGGCGTACGCCGAGCTGAAGCAGTAGCACCCGTTCGACCGTCGCCGCGGCCGTCCCCGGATCCGTTCCGGGGGCGGCCGCCGCGCGTCGGCGCCCGCGGGGCCGGCCCGACCGGCCGTCAGCCCCGGTGCGCCGGCCGCGCGGGGCCGGTCGGCCCCGTCAATGCAGCACCGGCAGGTACGGGCTCAGGTCGCTGCGCTCCCCACTGGCCGTCAGCCGGGGCCCGCCGACCAGCTCGGCCCAGCCGAGCCGGCCGGTGGCCAGCCTGATCCAGTCCAGCGGCGCGGTCTCCACCACGTTCGGCGGGGTGCCCCGGGTGTGCCGCGGCCCGGGCACCGCCTGCACCACCGCGAACGGCGGCACCCGCAGCTCCACCGCCCCGCCCGGCACCTGCGCGGCGAAGGAGTCGGCCAGCAGCCGACTGACCGAGGCCAGCGCGAACCGGTCGTGCGGGAACTCGTCCAGCCCCAGCGCCGCCGCCAGGTCGTCGGCGTGCACCACGGCCTCCACCAGCCGGGTGACCAGCATGTCGGCCAGCGTCAGGACGCCCAGCCGGATCCCGAACCGGCGCTGCTCGTCGCGGACCTCGGGTCCGTCCAGCAGGGCGAGCAGGGCGTCGGCGGCCTCGTCGAAGGCCGCCGCGACCGCCTCCGGCGGCCCGGCGAAGGCCTGCGCGCTGTGCGCCCGGGTCCCGGCGTCCAGCAACTCGGAGAGCGCGCCGACCCCGTCCACCCAGCCGACCAGGTCCAGCGCGGGCCCGCCCGCCACCGGCTCGTCCAGGTGCGCCGGCACCCAGGCCAGCTGCAGTGCCAGGTGCGCCACCAGCTCCCGGACCGTCCACTCCCCCAGCCGGGTCGGCCCGGCCAGCACCGCCTCGGCCGCCGGGTCCGCGCAGATCCGGTGCACCAGGGCCCGCAGCGCCCCGGTCTCGGCCGCCAGCGCGGCCCGCACCTTCACCGGATCGTAGGAACGCGCCTTGCGGGACACCGTCTTCTCCATGGCGCCAACCTACCCGGGAACGCACTGCGGCCCGCCCCCGTCTCAGGGGGCGGGCCGCAGCGTGACGGACCGTCAGCCGAGCAGCGCCTCGATGACGCCGGTGTGCGCCTCGGTCAGCTCCGCCAGCGAGACGGTGAACTGGCCCTGGACCTCCAGCGCGTCACCGTCCACCACACCGATCCGGGTGGCGGGCAGGCCGCGCGCCCCGCACATGTCGGTGAACCGCAGCTCCTCGCTGCGCGGCACCGCCACCACCGCCCGACCGGCCGACTCCGAGAAGAGGAAGACGAACGGGTCGAGCTCGGCCGGGACGATCACCCGGGCGCCGCGGCCGCCGCGCAGGCAGCTCTCCACCAGCGCCTGGGACAGGCCGCCGTCCGAGAGGTCGTGCGCCGCGTCGATCATGCCGTCGCGCGAGGCGGCGATCAGGATCTCGGCGAGCAGCCGCTCGCGCTCCAGGTCCACCTTGGGCGGCAGGCCGCCGAGGTGGCCGTGCGCCACCTGCGACCAGGCGGAACCGCCCAGCTCGTCGGCGGTGTCGCCGAGCAGGTAGAGGTGGTGGCCCTCCTCGGCGAAGCCGATCGGGGTGCGCCGGTTGACGTCGTCGATCACGCCCAGCACCGCGACCACCGGGGTCGGGTGGATGGCCACCTCACCGGTCTGGTTGTAGAGCGAGACGTTGCCGCCGGTCACCGGGGTGCCCAGCACCTGGCAGGCGTCGGCCAGGCCGCGGGTGGCCTCGGCGAACTGCCACATCACGTCCGGGTCCTCGGGGGAGCCGAAGTTGAGGCAGTCGGAGACCGCGAGCGGCTTGGCGCCGCCGGCCGCCACGTTGCGGTAGGCCTCGGCCAGCGCCAGCTGGGCACCGGTGTACGGGTCCAGCTTGGCGTAGCGGCCGTTGCCGTCGGTGGCGATCGAGACGCCGAGGTTGGTCTCCTCGTCGATCCGGACCATGCCGGAGTCCTCGGGGGTGGCCAGCACGGTGTTGCCGATCACGAACCGGTCGTACTGGTCGGTGATCCACGCCTTGGAGGCCTGGTTCGGCGAGCCGGCGACGTCGAGCAGCGCCTGCTTCAGCTCCTCGCCGGTGGCCGGGCGGGCCAGCCGCTCGGCGGTCGGCGCGTCGGCCTGCAGCGCGTCCTGCCAGGACGGGCGGGCGTACGGGCGCTGGTACACCGGGCCGTCGTGCGCCACGGTGCGCGGCGGCACGTCCACCACCTGCTCGCCGTGCCAGAAGATCTCCAGCCGCTCGCCGTCGGTCACCTCACCGATGACGGTGGCGATGACGTCCCACTTCTCGCAGATCTCCAGGAAGCGGTCGACCTTGCCGGGCTCGACGATCGCGCACATCCGCTCCTGCGACTCGCTCATGAGGATCTCCTCCGGCGAGAGCGTGGCGTCGCGCAGCGGCACCAGGTCCAGGTCGATCCGCATGCCGCCGGACCCGGCCGAGGCCAGCTCCGAGGTGGCGCAGGAGAGGCCGGCGCCGCCCAGGTCCTGGATGCCGAGGACGAGCTTCTCGCGGAACACCTCGAGGGTGCACTCGATCAGCAGCTTCTCCTGGAACGGGTCGCCGACCTGGACCGCCGGGCGCTTGGCCGGGCCGGTCGCGTCGAAGGTCTCCGAGGCGAGCACCGAGACGCCGCCGATGCCGTCGCCACCGGTCCGGGCGCCGTACAGGATGACCTTGTTGCCGGCGCCGCTGGCCTGCGCGAGGTGGATGTCCTCGTGCTTCATCACGCCCACGCAGAGCGCGTTGACCAGCGGGTTGCCCTGGTAGCAGGAGTCGAAGACGACCTCGCCGCCGATGTTGGGCAGGCCCAGGCAGTTGCCGTAGCCGCCGATGCCGGCCACGATCCCGGGCAGCACCCGGCGGGTGTCCGGGTGGTCGGCCGCACCGAAGCGCAGCGGGTCCATCACGGCGACCGGGCGGGCGCCCATCGCCAGGATGTCGCGCACGATGCCGCCGATGCCGGTGGCCGCGCCCTGGTAGGGCTCGATGTAGGAGGGGTGGTTGTGCGACTCCACCTTGAAGGTGACCGCGTAGCCCTGGCCCACGTCCACCACGCCGGCGTTCTCGCCGATGCCGACCAGCATCGCGTCCGACTGGGGCGCCTTCTCGCCGAACTGCTTCAGGTGCACCTTGGAGCTCTTGTACGAGCAGTGCTCCGACCACATCACCGAGTACATCGCCAGCTCGGCGCCGGTGGGGCGGCGGCCGAGGATCTCCCGGATCCGCGCGTACTCGTCCTGCTTGAGGCCGAGTTCGGCCCAGGGCTGCGCGGAGTCGGGGGTCTGCTCGGCGTTCTTTACGGTGTCCAGGCTCATCAGGAACTCACCAGCTGCTTCAGGACGGAGGTGAAGAACGGCAGGCCGTCGGTCTTGCCGGTGCCGACCAGCGGCTCGACGGCGTGCTCGGGGTGCGGCATGAGGCCGACCACGTTGCCGGCCGCGTTGCTGATCCCGGCAATATCGTTGATCGAGCCGTTGGGGTTGACGTCCAGGTAACGGAAAACGACCCGGCCCTCCGCCTCCAGCTCCGCGATCGTGCGCGGGTCGGCGGTGTAGCGGCCGTCCATGTTCTTCAGCGGGACGGAAATCTCCTGGCCCGCCCGGTAATCCGAGGTCCAGGCGGTGGTCGCATTCTCGACCCGCAACTTCTGGTCCCGGCAGATGAAGTGCAGGTGGTTGTTGCGCAGCATCGCGCCCGGCAGCAGGTGGGACTCGGTGAGCACCTGGAAGCCGTTGCAGATACCGAGGACCGGCATTCCGAGCTTGGCCTGCTCGATGATGGTCGCCATCACCGGCGAGAAGCGCGAGATCGCGCCGGCCCGCAGATAGTCGCCGTAGCTGAAACCGCCCGGCAGGATCACCGCGTCGACCTGGTGGAGATCCTTGTCGCGGTGCCAGAGCGCCACCGGCTCGGCACCGGCCAGGCGCACCGCGCGCTGGGCGTCGCGGTCGTCCAGCGAGCCGGGAAATGTGACGACGCCGACGCGGGTGGTCACTGGCCGTCCTCCACCCGAACGGTGAAGTCCTCGATCACGGTGTTGGCGAGAAACGTCTCGGCGGCTTCGCGGATGCGGGCGAGCGCGGCCTCGTCGACCGGGCCCTCCACTTCCAGCTCGAAACGCTTGCCCTGACGGACATCGGCGATCCCGGTGAATCCGAGACGGGGCAGTGCGCGCTGCACCGCCTGTCCCTGGGGGTCGAGGATCTCCGGCTTGAGCATGACGTCGACTACGACGCGTGCCACTGGCACTCCCAAAGGTGTGGTGCGTGAAGGCGGGGGACCTTCAGACTACCGGGACCACGAGGCCGTTCGGCTGCGTGGGATGTGACGTCCGTTGCGCGACGCGCGTAGACCAACGCCCCTTACGCCCCTTGGGTTCCAGCCTTCCCCGGGGTCCGATTCCTCCCCGTTTATAGACCCCGGGGGCCGCTCCCCGGGACCCCGGCGAATACCGGCACTCCGGGACAGATCGACCACGGATACCGGCGGCAATCGCTCCCGAAGTAACGGTGCGACGGCGAAGCGAGGTGAATTTCCAGAAAAGAAAGCAGCGCCCATCGATTTCTCGGATCGACCGGTGCAGAATAGGGCCACCGACGGTGCTGGGAACCGTGTGCGCAGCGGAGCGCCGGTGGGCCCCACAGCTGCTGCCGTGCGTTCTGGCACCGCCGGAGCACAGGGCTGCCGTGGCACACCGCGCCCGGTCAGCCGAATTGCCGAGAGGATTGACACCCATGGCTCAGCGTGTAGTCGTCACGCTCTCCGACGACCTGGACGGCGGGGCGGCCGCCGAAACCGTCCACTTCGGCGTCGACGGGAAGTCGTACGAGATCGACCTGTCCCTGGACAACGCGGAAAAGCTCCGCGAGGCGCTCGCCCCCTTCGTCGCCGCCGGCCGCCGCCAGAGCCGCACCGGAAAGTCCTTCCGCCGCACCGCACTCGCGCCGGACCCGGCCGCCGTGCGCGCCTGGGCGCAGTCGCGCGGCATGGAGCTGCCGGCCCGCGGTCGCATCCCCAAGCACGTCTACGAAGCGTTCTCCGAGGCGAACTGACCGTCGCCGCCCGTCCCTTCCGTCGCCGTCGACCCGGTGGCGGCGGAAGGGGTGCGTGAGCAGCCCCGGCGATGGGGTAGAGTAATTCTCGTCGCCGCAACCGGGGCCCACAAGCCGCCGGGAGCAGCGACCGGTGTCACCCGACACCGTGCGGACGTGGCTCAGTTGGTAGAGCATCACCTTGCCAAGGTGAGGGTCGCGAGTTCGAATCTCGTCGTCCGCTCGCAGTATCACCGTCACGGTGACATGCAGAACAAGTGAAGATCGTGCGGACGTGGCTCAGTTGGTAGAGCATCACCTTGCCAAGGTGAGGGTCGCGAGTTCGAATCTCGTCGTCCGCTCCAGAGTGGAATGGGTCTCCTTCGGGGGGCCCATTCCGCGTTTCCGGCCGGTTTCGCGGACCGGCCCCGGGGGCCGGCCGGGAGCGACGCCCGGCCGGTCCCCGGTGCTGCTCAGGCCCAGGTCGTGCCGGTGAGCCGCTCGTAGGCCTCCACGTACTTGGCCCGGCTGCGCTCCAGGATGTCCTGCGGCAGGGCCGGCGGCGGCAGTTCGCCCGCCGGGTCCCAGCCGGACTCCGGCGAGGCCAGCCAGTCCCGGATGAACTGCTTGTCGAAGGAGGGCTGGGCCTTGCCGGGCTGCCACAGGTCGGCCGGCCAGTAGCGCGAGGAGTCCGGGGTCAGCACCTCGTCGCCGATCACCAGTTCGCCGCCGGACAGGCCGAACTCGAACTTGGTGTCGGCCAGGATCAGGCCCTGCTCCTTGGCCACGTCCCGGGCCCGGGTGTAGACCGCGAGCGTGGTCTGGCGCAGCGTGGCCGCCCAGTCGGCGCCGATCCGACGGGCCGTCTCCTCGTAGGGGACGTTCTCGTCGTGCTCGCCCACCTCGGCCTTGAGCGCCGGGGTGTAGATCGCGGCGGGCAGCTCGGAGCCGTCCACCAGGCCCTCCGGCAGCGCGATGCCGTTGACCGTGCGGGAGACGTCGTACTCCTTGAGGCCCGAGCCGGTCAGGTAGCCGCGCGCGACGCACTCCACCGGGAACATCTCCAGCGGCTCGCAGACCATGGTCCGGCCCGCCCAGTCGGCCGGGGCGCCGGCCGGGACCTCGGTGGAGATCACGTGGTTGGGCACTAGGTCGGCGATCCGCTCGAACCACCAGAGCGAGAGCTGGGTGAGGATCCGCCCCTTGTCCGGGATGTCGCTGGGCAGCACCCAGTCGAACGCCGAGGTCCGGTCACTGGCCACCATGACCAGCCGGCCCGCCCGGTCGCGGTAGAGGTCGCGCACCTTGCCGGTGTGCAGGTGTTCCAGGCCGGGCACCTGGACCGGTTCGGGCTTGGTGACAAATCCGCTCAAGGTCGTTCCTCGCAAGTGGGGGTCGCTGGGCGCCACCGATCCTTTCACGAGGCCCGCTAGCCGTCCTTGCAGACCCGGTCCAGCAGGTTGGCGGTGGCCCGCTGGATCCGCTCGTCGGTGTGGCCCGGGCGGTCCAGCGCGGGCGACCAGGCGAAGGTGCCGGAGGCGAACACGTAGGCACCGCTGGGGGCCCGGTAGAGCGAGGTCTCCTGGTGCCGCGGGCGGCCCTGCTCGTCCCGGTACGGGGAGTGGGCCAGCAGGATCCGCTCGGTGTGCGGCGGCAGCGCCACCTTGGGGAAGTACCGGTCCGCCTCGCCCGCGACCAGGCCCGGCACCGGGTCGCCGTCGCCCAGCCCGGTGCCGGCCCAGAGCCAGTGCCAGGTGTTGCCGGCCACCAGCGGGACCGGCTGGGCCACCCGGCCCGCGTACTGCACGCCGAGCAGGTGCTGCTCCGGCTCGCCCGCGTCCCGCCACAGCGCCCCCGCGGTGTTCGCCAGGCCGGCCGCCGGGGAGCCGGCCGGCACCCGCTGGCGCTTGCGGCAGTGCAGCAGCCGCCCCGGCTCGCCGGCGGCGCCCGGGCCGAGCTCGACCCGCCAGTACACGGAGTTGGCGGAGAGGAAGAGCAGCGAGGTGCCGCCGTCCCGGGCCCGCTCCACGGCCCGGCGCATCGGCTCGGACCAGTACTCGTCGTGCCCGGGGAAGACCAGCGCCCGGTGCCGGGACGGCTCGACCAGCCCGGCGTGCAGGTCGGTCGCGGTGGCGTAGGCCAGCGGGTAGCCGTACCGCTCCGCCCAGCGCACGAAGTCGTAGGCGTGGCCGACGTGCAGCGGCAGCCCGGCCCCGGCGTGCGGGCGGTCGAACGAGACGGTGACCGCGGCCTGCGACTCCCCCAGCAGTGCGCCCTGCCCGTCCCAGCAGTGGTAGAGGCTGGCGCCGGTGTGCCCGTCCTCCGGGAAGAGGTTGTAGGCCTGCCAGGTCACGTCCGGCAGCACCAGCAGCAGTTCGGGGGCCGGCCCGTCGGTGCGCGGGTCGCGCACGGTGAACGGAACGTGGCTGCGGTGCCGCTGGTCGGCCGTGGTGAGCACCGCCACGTAGGCGCCCGGCGCCCAGTGCGCCGGGACCTGCAGCCGCCAGGAGTGCCACCAGTGGTGGCAGCTGACGGTCCGTCCGGCCACCAGCGGGGCCGGCTGGCGCAGCCCGGGGATCAGTGGACTGGCCGTCATGTGCCGGGCGCCGGCGCCCGCGTAGTGGCCGATCCGGTAGACGTCGACCCGGAAGTCGCGCGGCGGGTTGACGGTGACCCGCAGGTCGACCGCGCCGCCCGGGTACACCGTGCCCGCCGAGGCGAAGCCCTTGATCTGCTGCACCACGTCGTCGGAGTTGCGCGGGGTGCCGACCAGCGGCGGCGGCGCGGTGGGCAGCGGGAGCTGGCCGGGCGCGTCCGCGCTGACGTACCAGGGGATCGGGTCCTCGGTACCCTCGAAGTAGTGGTCGGGGCTGCGCAGCCAGGGCAGCGGGCCCTGGCCGAACGGGTCCGAGACGCCGTGCGCCAGCGTGCCCGACTCCCACCTGCGACCCGACGACTCCCTGTCCATGCCGCCCTCCCCGTGCTGCGCGCTCCGGCATGTGCCCCGGAAATATGCGAGTGGTCCAGCAGACCACACCGGGCCGACGGTGCGTCACCCCGTGGCGCCGAATTGGTGCCGACCGGGCCGCGTGCGACGGCCGGTGACGGCTCGTCAGCCCCCGCGGGCGCTCACCCGGCTAGCCCAACCGGACCGGCTTCTCCAGCCGCACGCCCGCCGCCTCCAACCAGCCGCGCAGCGGACCGGCCCGGCCCAGCTCCACCGCGTCCGCCACCGGGTCGGCCAGGTCACCGCGGCGCACCCCGCCGAGCAGCAGCACCGGCCCGTCCAGCCAGTCCAGGCCGGGCCGCCCGCCGGCGGTGTCCACCGCGGCGCAGCAGACCAGCGCGGTGACGCAGTCGGCCAGCAGCTCCCGGCCACCGCCCGCCTCCGCCGGGGGCGACCCCGGCGCCCCGGACGGCTCGCCGCCGCCCAGCGCCCGGGCCAGCTCGGCCGCGCCGCCCGCCTCCACCAGGGCGAGCAGCCGGGCCAGCGCGGGCTCCGGCCGGTCCGGACCGGCCGGCGGGGCCACCCGGTCCAGCGCCTCCTTCAGGGCCAGCGCCTGCAGCCGCCAGCCGCGGTCCACCACCTGCTCCGGGTAGTCCTCCCAGAGCAGGTCGGCCCGGTCCTCGGGCACCGGGCCGTGGAACAGCCGGGCGGCCAGCAGCGAGACCGCCTCGTCCGTCTCGCCGGGCTCCTCCAGCAGGTCACAGGCCGGGCGGTCGCCGAGCCGGCTCTCGTACCCCTCGGCCAGCCGGTCCCGCCGGGACAGCTCGGTCAGCGCGGCCACCACGCCGGCGTTCAGGTGGGCCGGGCAGCGGCCCAGCCGCCAGGCCGGCAGCGCGACCCGGGTGAGCAGCCGGTCCCAGCCCGCGTAGGCCAGCCCGACCTGGGCCTGGGCGGCCACCCGCAGGCCGTAGTCGACCGCCTTGGCCTGCTCGGAGGCGGCGGCCGCGGCGGCCCGCTCCAGCTCCGCGACGTGCTCCCGGCAGGCGCGCAGCAGGGTGCGGGTGATCCGGTCCAGCAACCCGGCGAGCGGACCGCGGCGGCCCTGCCCGAGCGCCGCGTCCAGCCCGCGCACGAAGCGGCGGGCGGCGGCGATCTCCGGATCGGCGGCGGCCGCGGTGCCGGCCACCACCGGGGCGAGCAGCGCGCGCAGCTCGCCGGCCCGCATCCACCAGAGGAACGGCGAGCCGATCACCAGGGTGGGCGGGACGGCGGCGGCCGGGCGCAGCGCGCCGCGCGGCGCGGCGCCGGGCGGCTCCTCCAACCAGCTGTCGCAGTCCGGGGTGAGCGCGATGGCGGCCGGGGCGGGCACCCCGAGCCGGTCGGCCAGCTCGTGGATCAGCCGGTGCAGCTCGGGCGCCCGGTCCGGCGGCACCTCGACCGCCGGGGTGCACGGCGGCACCGCCCGGGCGTGCCGCACGATCGCCGCCAGCGCCACTGCGGCCACCAGCAGCGCGACCGCGCCGACGGCCCAGCGGACCGCGTCCCAGCCGGCCGCGTCGGCCGCGCCGGGGGCGCCGATCCGGCCGGTCAGCCGGCCGGCCAGCAGCACCGCCGCGACGGCGGCCGGCAGCACGGCGGCTGCCCGGGCCAGGCTTCGGATGCGCAGCACGGCGCGAGCCCGTGCACGTGCGGCGTCGAGAGCGGCCATCCGGTGCTGCACCCCCTTGGGAGTCGGAGCGGTGTGCTGCCAGTGCTGCTGCCAGGTGTCGCGGGGTCGGTGCCGACGGTCTCCCCCGCTGCGGTGCCGGCGTGGCCGGGGTCCCGTACTCGTTGGACGTACCCGGGCTGACGGGTGTTCCGGCCGCGGCCGGATTCCACTCGTCCCGGTGACACCATGCAGCTTCCCCCCGGCCGGGCCCGCGCACCCGGCGGCGACCGCGGCTCCGCCGGTGGCGGGGCCGCGATTCAGCGCACCCTACGGCGGTCGGACCGCCGACGTCAGCCGGATGCCCTCGCATTCACTCGAAGGGCTGGAATCGCCCGGCCGTTCGCAAGGTCGGTCCACGGCGGCGAGGCGTCCGGTCCGGATTGGCGCGAACGGGGAAGGGCGCTGTTCCCCCGGATCGTCCCGGGGGAACAGCGCCCTTCGCTCGGCGCCGGTCGGCCTCAGCCCTGCTGGGCGGCCTTGAGCGCGATGTCGGTGCGGTGCTGCGAGCCCTCCAGGGCGATCTCGGCCACGCCCGCGTAGGCGCGGTCGCGGGCCTCGGCCAGCGTGCCGCCGGTCGCGGTGACCGAGAGGACCCGGCCGCCGGCGCTGAGCACCCGGTCCTGCTCGTCCAGCCTGGTGCCCGCGTGCAGCACCCAGACCGTGCCGTCCGCGGCCTCCGCCTTCTCCAGGCCCTCGATCACGTCGCCGGAGCGCGGCGCGGCCGGGTAGCCCTCGGCCGCGACCACCACGGTGACCGCGGCGCCCTCGTCCCAGCGCAGCGGCTCCAGGTCGGCCAGCGTGCCGTTGGCGGCGGCCAGCAGCACGCCCGCCAGCGGGGTGCGCAGCCGGGCGAGCACCACCTGGGTCTCCGGGTCGCCGAACCGGGCGTTGAACTCGATCACCCGGGTGCCGCGCGAGGTGAGCGCCAGACCCGCGTAGAGCAGGCCGGAGAACGGGGTGCCGCGGCGGCGCAGCTCGTCCACGGTCGGCTGCAGGACGGTCTCCAGCACCTCGGCGACCAGGCCCTCGGGGGCCCAGGGCAGCGGCGAGTAGGCGCCCATGCCGCCGGTGTTGGGGCCGGCGTCGCCGTCCAGCGCGCGCTTGAAGTCCTGCGCGGGCTGCAGCGGCAGCACCGTGGTGCCGTCGGTGATGGCGAAGAGCGAGACCTCGGGGCCGTCCAGGTACTCCTCGATCACCACGCGGTCGCAGGAGGCGGCGTGGGCCAGCGCGGCGGTGCGGTCGGCGGTGACCACCACGCCCTTGCCGGCCGCCAGGCCGTCGTCCTTGACCACGTACGGGGCGCCGAAGGCGTCCAGCGCCTCGGCGGCCTCCTCGGCGGTGGTGCAGACGTAGGAGCGGGCGGTGGGCACACCGGCCCCGGCCATCACGTCCTTGGCGAAGGCCTTGGAGCCCTCCAGCTGGGCGGCCTCCCCGGACGGGCCGAAGACCGGGATGCCGGCCGCGCGCAGCGGGTCGGCCACACCGGCCACCAGCGGCGCCTCGGGGCCGACCACGACCAGGTCGGCGGCCAGCTGCCGGGCCAGCGCGGTCACCGCGGTGCCGTCCAGCTGGTCGACCGGGTGGACCGTCGCCACCTGCGCGATCCCGGCATTGCCCGGGGCGCAGTGCAGCTCGGAGACGGCGGGATCTTGGGACAAGGAGCGGCACAGGGCGTGTTCGCGGGCGCCGCCGCCGATGACGAGGACCTTCACGCTTGGCAAGGGTAGCCGGTGGCCGGTTCTGGCCGGTCCACCGGTCCGTGCGAAGCGACGACCCGGAGCGCCGGAGCAGCGGATTCGACCGTCGGTTCGGCCAAGCGGTTGATCCGGTCAGGTTCGGGGCGAGCTGCGCACTCCCTCGGAAGAGTGAAATCGCGCCGACTTCCGCAACCCGCTCACCACGGGTTCCTGACGCTTTTTCGGGTAACGATCAATGGCGAAGGTCCCACATGGTCAGCCATTTGGCGGTAAGAAGTGCTGTTGGATACCCAGCAGTGCCCCAGTAGGCAGTGCCCCGTGTAGCCAGTGCCCCATGTCCTGCGTGTCGCAGCAGTCAGGCCCGTCAAGGGAGACCCCACAGGTGAGCCAGCCCGAAATGCAGCCCGAGGAGAGTCCCTGGGGCAAGGAGGTCGGCGAGGAGGACCAGCCTGCCGCCCCGGGAGGCACCGGCCGGGACCGGGCCGCCACCCGCCGCCGCGCCGATCTGAGTGCCCGCCAGTTCCCCCTCGGGGACTGGGGGGAGCCGGCCGAGCGCCTGGAGGAGCTGTACCGCTGGTCCGAGGAGCGGGCGGTCGAGGCGATCGAGTGGTACCGCCGGGACCGGCTGCGCAAGCGCCGCTGGGCGCGGCTGCTGCGGCTCGGCGCGGTCGGCTTCGGGGTGGCCGGGGTGACCCTGCCGCTGGTCCAGCTGACCGAGCGCTGGGCGCACGCGAGCGCCTGGGGGTACGTGTCGCTGGCGCTGGCGGCGGGCTGCCTGGCGGTGGACCGGGCGTTCGGGCTGAGCAGCGGGTGGATGCGCGACGTGTCGACCGGCCAGGCGCTGCAGCGGCGGCTGGAGGCCTTCCAGTTCGACTGGGCCTCGGAGTGCGTGCGCGAGGTGCTCGGCCCCACCGAGGGCACCGCGGGCGAGGCGGCGGAGCGCTGCCTGGGCGTGCTGCGCCGGTTCTGCGAGGACGTCTCCGAGCTGGTCCGCAGCGAGACCTCGGAGTGGATGCTGGAGTTCCGGGCCCGGATGACCCAGCTGCCCAGCCAGGCGCCCGGCAGCTGGGGCGGCCGGGCGGAGACCGGGACGCCGGCCCAGGTCCGGGTGCTGCCGCCGCCGGGGACCAGGCCCACCATGCCGCGGCAGCGGCCGCCGGAGGGTCCGCTGCGCTAGTGGCCGGGCGGGTCGGCCGCGCGTCGCCCGCCTGCCTGGCCGTCCGTGCGCCTGCCCGCTGCCCGTCCGCCCGGCTCAGGCGAAGACGACCATCGACCCCTGGGTCAGGCTCCGGGTGGCGGCCGCGTACAGCCCGGCCCAGGCGTGCCGCTCCCGGGCGTACGGGTGCACGTCGTCCAGCGGCGGCCCGAACGGCTGCTCCAGGCCGGTCGGGGTGAGCGGCCGGGTCGGCTGCGGCGGGTTCATCGGGTCGATCCCGATCGCCGGCGCGATCAGCTGCAGCTCGCGCAGCAGGCCGTAGGAGGAGCCGAGCGGCCCGCCCGAGGAGAGCAGCGCCTGGTCCACCAGCGGGACGTCGAACTCGATCGGCACGTACGCCCCGGCGTGGTCGAAGTGCCAGACCAGGTGCGAGTGCTCGGCGGTGGACTCGAACATCTCCAGCAGCTGCTCGTAGTCGCCGCCCAGCGCGTCCACCGGGGTCAGCTGGAAGCCGGTCAGCTGCAGCAGGTAGGCCCGGCGCAGGAAGTGCAGCGAGTCGTAGTCGAAGGCGGCGATCGGCTCGACCTCGCCGGTGATCCCCGGGGCGAACTGGTACACCGGCACCTGCGGCAGGCCGCGCGCCAGGAGCGCCGCGTTGTAGACCGCGAGGTCCTCGCGGAACGGGTTCTCGGGGCTGTGGCTCAGTACGTCCACGAGCGGAACGAGCCAGAGGTCGCAGGCCACGGGCCGCTCTTCCTCTCCGGGACGGGGGCACGGCAGGGCCGCCGACCAGCGGCGGTCGGCGTCCGGACCACCCTACCGGCCGAGCGTGCGATGCGGAGCGGGCCGCAGGGATCGGGGCAGCGGCACCCGGCCCGCGTCCTCCTCGGGCCCGTCCGCCGGTGCCGGCGGACCGGCCGTCGGCGACGGGTCCGCCGGCGGCTCCGCCGGGTCCTCGGTGAGCAGCGGCAGCACCGCGAGGGACTCCGTCGACTCCCCGGTCAGCTCCGCCAGCAGCTCCACGGTGAACAGGTTGTACGCGTTGACCATCCGGCGGGCGCCGGCCAGGTCCTTCGCGCAGATCAGCTCGACCAGGTCGAGGTGCCGGTCCCAGCAGACCCCGGCCAGGTCGGTGCGGGCCCGCAGGTACGGGGCGGCGAACATCCAGGACTGCACCCGGAGCCAGTCCAGGTAGTCGGCGATCCGCCGGTTCTCCAGGAAACCGGCCACCTCGTGCCAGAACCGCCGGTCGCAGCCGACCATCACGTCCAGCTGGCCGGCCCGGGCCGCGCGGGCGGCCGCCTCGGCCCGCCGGCGCAGCGAACCGAGCCGGGACCAGTCGTGGTCGCTCACCCGGCGGCCGAGCCGGCGGAAGGCGGCGTCGGTGAGCATGGTCCGGGCCTCGAAGATCTCCACGAAATCGGCCCAGGTCAGCTCCGGCACCGTGAAGCCGCGGTGGTGCTCGGCCCGCAGCAGCCCCTGGGCCGCCAGGTCGACCAGCGCCTCCCGGGCCGGGGTCGCCGAGACCCCGTACAGCTCGGCGATCTCCTTGACGGTGAAGTTCCGGCCGGCCGCGAGGCGGCCCGCCATCAGCTCCTCCCGCAGCGCGCCCGCGATCTGCTCGCGCAGGCTGTTGCGCTGGATCGGGAGGCGTCCCGCACCACTGGTGACCACTGGCACGACCTCCTTCCGGACTCGCTCGGACCGCACCGGAGGGTCATCCTCTCAAGGACCACCCACAGAATGTCCACATTCTCACCGCTGCACCGGCGCCGGGATGCCCAGCAGGCGGTCCCGGTGCACCGGGAACTCGGTCCGCGCCCGGGCCACCTCGGCCGGGTCGAGGTCGACGGTCAGCACCTGCTCGTCCATCCCCGCCTCGGCCAGCACCCGGCCCCACGGGTCCACCACCACGCTGTGCCCGGCCTGCTCGACCCCGCCGTGGGTGCCGGCGGTGTTGCAGGCCAGCACGTAGGCCTGCTCCTCGACCGCCCGGGCCCGGGCCAGCAGCGACCAGTGCTCGCGGCGCCGCTCCGGCCAGGCGGCCGGCACCACCAGCAGCTCGGCCCCGGCGTCCAGCAGCGCCCGGAACAGCTCGGGGAAGCGCAGGTCGTAGCAGGTGGCCAGGCCCAGCACGCCGACGTCGGTGGCGGCGGTGACGATCTCCTGGCCGGCGCCCATCGCCACCGCCTCGCCGCTGTCGAAGCCGAACCGGTGGATCTTGCGGTAGGTGTGCACCAGGTCGCCGGAGGGCGCGAAGAGCAGGGACGTGTTGTAGACCGGACCGTCCGGGTCGCGCTCCACGATCGACCCGGCGTGCAGCCAGACCCCGGCCGCCCGCGCGGCCGCTGACATCGCGTCAGCCGTCGGCCCGTCGAGCGGCTCGGCCCCGGCGGACCAGCTCTCGTAGGCGAAGCCGCCCAGCGCCCACAGCTCGGGCAGGACCACCAGGTCGGCGCCCTGCTGGGCCCGTACCAGCGCGGCCGCGCGGGCCCGCCGCTCGGCCGCCGGCTCGGCATCGGACACGGCGAGTTGGATCAATGAGGCGCGCACACTACCACCGTCCACGACAAGAGACCTACGATCGTCACCCGAAAGCGCTGCCCTGCTCTCTCCGGGCAGCGTAACGTGCGCTTAGCGCGTGCGCCCGGAACCCGGGATACCCGGCCCCGGCTCCGCCCGCGCGGGTGTTCAGCCGACGGATGGCCGGAGAATAAGGACGCTGTGACCGACACTCAGGTCGTGCAGACCTACATTGACGCCTGGACGCACTCCATCGAGTCCATATCGGAGCTGCTCGCCCCGCTGCCCACCGACTCCTGGAACCGGCCCACCGAGTGCCCGGGCTGGTCGGTGCGGGACGTGGTCTCGCACGTGATCGCGGTCGAGTCCGAACTGCTCGGCGACCCGCGGCCGATCCACTCGCTGCCGAGCGACCTGTTCCACATCAAGGACGAGCTCTCCCGCTACCTGGAGCTCCCGGTGGACAAGCGCCGCTGCCACACCGCACCGGAGATGACCTCCGAGCTGGAGTACGTGATCATCCGGCGGTCCCGCTCGCTGCGCAACGCGCCGACCGAGCCGGACGAGCTGGTCCGCTTCCCGGCCGGCCCGTTCGGCTACGACCTCCCGTACCACCGGCTGCTGCAGATGCGGGTGCTGGACGTCTGGGTGCACGAGCAGGACCTGCGCCGGGCGCTGGCGCTGCCCGGCAACCTCGACTCCCCCGCCGCCCTGATCACCCGGGACCTGCTGCTGCAGGGCCTGCCCAAGGTGGTGGCCAAGCTGGCCGGCGCCCCGGCCGGCGCCACCGTGGTGGTGGACGTCACCGGACCGGTGGAGTTCCTGCGCACCGTGCGGGTGGACCCGGACGGGCGCGGCGGGCTCGACAGCTCGATCAGCCTGGGCCCGGACGTGCAGTTCACCCTGGACTGGGAGAGCTACCTGCGGCTGGCCACCGGCCGCGCCCGGGCCGAGCAGCTGTCGGCCGGAGCGCTCAAGGTGGACGGCGACACGGAGCTGGCCGAGCGGGTGCTGGCCCACTTCAACCTGATGCCCTGACGGTGTCGGGGCCCGGGCCCCGACACCGGCCGACCGGGCGTCAGCGGCGCGCCACCTCGGTCCGCAGCCGCAGGATCATCGCGGTGCCCACCGCCAGCGGGACGAACATCCAGCAGAACGCCAGCCGGTAGTCGCCGGCCGAGTAGCTGCCCCCGCTGCCGGTGGTCACCGCGTCCAGCAGCACCCCGATGCCGAACAGGGTCACCATGGTGGCGAGGAAGCCGCCCATGTTGGCGATCCCGGAGGCGGTGCCCAGCCGGTGCGCCGGGTTGTGCGAGCGGGCGTAGTCCAGGCCGACCAGCGAGGCCGACCCGTTGCTGCCCATCACCACCAGGACCAGCACCAGCAGCCACAGCGGCGGCCGCCCGCCGGGCCAGGCCAGGGCCACCGCCCAGCTCAGCCCGGTCGCCGCGATCACGGTCAGCACGATCGGCATCCGGGCCCCCGGCCCCCGGGACAGCAGCCGGCCGAAGAGCAGGCCGAAGAACATGTTGCTGAACACCAGCAGGGTGAGCAGCCCGCCCGCCTGGGCCCGGCTCATCCCCTGGCCCTCGACCAGGTAGGGCAGCCCCCACAGCAGCGCGAACGCGTTGCCGGGGAACTGGGTGGTGAAGTGCACCCACAGGCCCAGCCGGGTGCCCGGCTCCCGCCAGGACTCGCGGATCTGGGTGCGCACCGGCGGCCGGTCCGCCGGGCGGGCCACCGGGGCGGCGGCCGGGCCCGGGGCCTCCCGCAGCAGCAGCGCGACCGGCACCAGGACGCCGACGCCGAGCAGCGCGGTGGCGGCGAAGGTGGCGGTCCACCCCTCGCTGTGCAGCGCCTGGGCCAGCACCACGGTGGTGACCAGGTTGCCGCCCATCCCGGCCAGGCCGCTGAGCTGGGCGACCAGCGGGTTGCGGGCCGGCGGGAACCAGCGGGCGGCGATCCGCAGCACGCTGATGAAGGTCATCGCGTCGCCGCAGCCGAGCACCGCCCGGGACGCCAGCGCGGGACCGAAGGAGGTGCTGAAGGCGAAGGCCAGCTGCCCCGCGCTGAGCAGCACCACGGCGGCCAGCAGCACCCGGCGCGGCCCGAACCGGTCCACCAGCAGGCCGACCGGCACCTGCATCGCGGCGTAGACCAGCACCTGCAGGATGGAGAAGGTGGAGAGCGCGGACGCGCCCACGCCGAAGCGGTGGGCGGCGTCCAGACCGGCGACGCCCAGGCTGGTGCGGTGGGTCACCGCGAGCACGTAGACGGTGACGGCGATGCCCCAGGCGCACCAGGCGGCCCGGCCGCCCGGGGGCGGGGCCGGATCGGTCGTCGGGGCGGGCCCGGCCGGGGCGGCGGCGTCGCGGGCGAGTCGGGGACCAGGAACGGACGGGGAGCGGGTGACGCTGGCGGGGTCCACGGTCATAGTGGCACCAGATTAGTCATCCCATCATTGGATACTTCCATCGGGTACGGACCGCCCGTCGGGAACCGGCCACGTCAGCCGGTGAGCACCCAGCTCACCGTGCGCACCATCCGCTGCTCCCGGAACGCTTCGTCCCGCACCCAGTCGGTGGTGTCCCGCACGGTCGCGCTCACCGTCACCTTCTGGCCCGGCGACAGCGGCAGCCCCGCCGGGTCGTACCAGGTCCGGTCCGGGGACTGCGGCTGCACCTCCTTGCCGTCCACCTGCCACTGGACCTGCAGGTGCCGGCCGCCCTCCAGCTGCAGCGGGCGCACCACCAGGCGGGGGCGGCCGACCACCGGGCCGGCCACCGGCTCGGTGCCGTCCACCGGGGTGACCCGGCGGTAGAGCTGCTCGATGATCGCCTCCCGGGACGGCAGGTTGTAGCTGCCGCCGAGGGTCCGCATCACCGAGTCCTCGGTCGGGCGGTACACGCCGTTGGCGCTGCGGTAGGTGCCGACCAGGCCGCCGCCGTCCGGCGACTGGGCGCCCAGCCAGCGCCACCACTTCAGGTGGTCGTGGCGCATCACGTCGGCGTTCTGGGCGGACAGGTTGGGGTAGTCGGTGTCGTCGGGGGCGCTGTCGTACTCGTCGCCCAGGTCGCCCACGGTGTGGCCGATCTCGTGCTGGATGATCCGGCCGGCCTCGGGGCTGCCGCCGGCCAGGGTGGTCACCCCGGTGCCGCCGGCCCCGCCGTACTCGGTGGAGTTGGCCAGCGCGATCAGGTACTGCGGGCCCTGTCCCGGGCCGGCCAGGCGGGCGGTGGCGGACTCGTCGGCGCAGAGCAGCCGAGCGGTGCCCTCGCACCAGAAGTGCATCCCCAGCGGGGTGCCGGGGCGGTGGCCGCGGGTGTCCGACTCGGCGATCCCGGCGGTCGGGGAGACCACGTCCACCCTGCGTATGTTGAAGAAGTCCTGGTAGGTGCGGAACGGCTCGATCTCCATCAGGGCCCGCCAGGCCTGGTCCGCCTGCTGGTGGAACAGGTCCTGCTGGCCGGCGGTGTAGCCGTCGCCGAGCAGCACCAGGGTGATCCGGTTGGCCGGGTCGCCGGTGCGGCGTATGTCCACGGTCGGGGCCGGCTCGGCGCCGTGCAGCGCCACCGCTCGGCGGCCCGCCCCGCCCTGCGGCGGCAGTGCCCGGTCGGTGGGCGGACCGAAGGCCCCGAACGGGGCCGGACCGACCAGTTCCACGGCGGCGGGCAGCACGGCCGCGGCCAACAGCACGAGCGCGGCCAGACTCCGGACGAGACGGCCAGGGTTGCCAGGCGTCATACGGACGGTCCTCGGTGCTCCGGTCACCCGGCGGGCGCTCGGGTGGGGGGTCGCCAAGACGTACCCCGGCCGTACCGATGAACCGACTTTCTGCTGAACATCTCACCTGATCGGCGGACGAAAAACTTCCTCCCGATCACCTGCAACCTCCCCGGGGGATGGACGTCTACAGGGGTGAGGGCACGGAGAGCGGAACCGGCGAGGCCGGGGGGAGCCGCCGGAGTCCTCGCCCACACACCGTCAGCACCAGGTCCTTCGAGGAGTGCGCCATGCGTCCGTCCGCTTTCTCCGGTTTCGCGAAGAAGATCACCACCCGCCGGGGTCTGGCCACCGCTGCGGCGGCCCTCGTGCTGGGCACCGCGCTGCCGGTGCTGGGCGGCGGCACCCCGGCCTGGGCGTGCGGCGCACCCGAGCTGGACCCGTCGCGGACCACGCCGGCGAACACGCCCGGGGTGAACCCGTTGGCCACCCCGTTCGAGGTGCCCGGGAGCGTCACCGCGGACGGCAGCTGGACGGTGTTCAACGTGGAGACGGGCAACACCACCGACCACGCCTACGAGAACGCGTACCCGACCCTCACCTTCGGGGACCTGCCGGGCCACCACCTGCGGGCGCAGGACCTCCAGCTCGAGGTGATGCGCGGCGGGCAGTGGCACGAGCTCTCCCGGTTCCCGGGCTGCGCGGCGTTCGTCTCCTTCGACTCGACCACGCTGAAGACGCACCTGGACGCGGGACACGCGTTCCGGACCATGTTCCGCTTCCGGCTCGCCCCGGGCAGCGACCCGAAGCTGACCGAGCTCAGCGTGGGCACCGTGGCCTGGGCCGACCACGCCACCGACCTCGGCAACAGCAACCTGACGGTCCTCCCGGTCCGGCACCCGGCGCCCGCCGCCACGCCGTCCGCCAAGCCGTCCATCAAGCCGTCCGCCGAGCCGTCCGCCGCCGCGGTCGCCCCGGCCGCCGCCACCTCGGCCCCCGGCGCCCCCGCGCCCACCGGAACCGCTGTGCCCGCCGCCGGCCCCGCCGAGCTCGCCAGCACCGGCGGCGGCGACAGCTCGTGGACCCTGGTCGCCGCCGGCAGCGCGCTGGTCGCCTTCGGGACCGCCGCCGGCCTCGGCGCGGTGTTCGCCTCCCGCCGCCGCGCCCGCCGCGCCTGACCCGCCTGACCCGCCTGACCCGCCGCGACCGGGAACGCCCGAGGGCCCCGCCTCCACACCGGAGACGGGGCCCTCGAACGGTTCTGACGACTGGTCGTCAGCCCCAGGTGATCAGGCGCTTCGGGTGCTCCAGGACGGCGGCCGTGTCGGCCAGCACCTTGGAGCCGAGCTCGCCGTCGACCAAGCGGTGGTCGAAGGAGAGCGCCAGCGTGGTGACCTGACGGGGCACCACGCGGCCCTTGTGCACCCAGGGCAGCTCCCGCACCGCGCCGAAGGCCAGGATGGCGGCCTCGCCGGGGTTGAGGATCGGGGTGCCGGTGTCGACGCCGAAGACGCCGACGTTGGTGATGGTGATCGAGCCGCCGGCCATGTCGGCCGGGGAGGTCTTGCCCTGGCGGGCGGTGTCGATCAGGTCGCCGAGCGCCACCGCGAGACCCGGCAGGGTCATCGCACCGGCGTTCTTGATGTTCGGCACGATCAGCCCGCGCGGGGTGGCGGCCGCGATGCCCAGGTTGACCTGGCCCTTGACCACGATCTCCTGGTTGGCCTCGTCCCAGGCGGCGTTGATCTCCGGGTACCGCTTCACCGCGGTGAGCAGCGCCTTGGCGACCAGCAGCAGCGGGGAGACCCGCACGCCGGCGCCCAGCTCGCCGTTCTCCTTGAGCGCGCGCACCAGCTTCATCGTCCGGGTCACGTCGACCTGGACGAACTCGGTGACGTGCGGCGCGGTGAAGGCGGAGGCGACCATCGCCTGCGCGGTGGCCTTGCGGACGCCCTTGACCGGGATCCGCACGTCCAGGCCGGTGCCCAGCACCGGGGCCGGGGCCACGGGCTGCGCCTCGACCACCGGTGCGACCGGGGCCGGGGCCGGGACGGCGGGCGCCGGCGCGGCGGCGGCGTGCACGTCCTCGCGGGTGATGATCCCGTCCGGACCGGTCGGCACCACCAGGCGCAGGTCCACGCCCAGGTCCTTGGCCAGCTTGCGCACCGGCGGCTTGGCCAGCGGGCGCTCACCGGCCACCGGCGCGGCCGGCGCCGGGACGACCGGCGCGGGCGCGACCGGCGCCGGGACGACCGGGGCCGCAACGGCCGCCGCG
>NZ_JBHYKG010000090.1:8567-27968 GCF_042741245.1 Kitasatospora sp. NPDC058965 | reverse complement strand
GTACCAGTAGTGGATGCACGGGTTGATGGCGACGCCCTTGTAGTTCGAGTAGTAGTTCCCTTGATCGCGGTCGGGGCGTGGCCGGGCTCGGTGGCCAGCTCCTCGAACTCGGTCACGTTGCTCATGTCGACGGTGCGGCTCATCGAGATGTTGGTGATCCGCTCCAGGATCGCCTCGACGACGACCGGCACCCGGTACTCGGCGGCCAGCTTCTTGGCCTCCTCGAAGGCGGCGCCCAGCTCGTTCGGGTCGGTGACCCGGATCGCCTTGACGCCCAGGCCCTCGGCCACCTTGACGTGGTCGACGCCGTAGACGCCGAGCTCCGGGGTGTTGATGTTCTCGAACTCCAGGTTGACCTGGAAGTTGATGTCCAGGCCGATCTGCGCCTGGCGGATCAGCCCCAGGTAGGCGTTGTTCACCAGCACGTGGACGTAGGGGACCCGGTGCTGGGCGGCGACCGCCAGCTCCTCGATCATGAACTGGAAGTCGTAGTCGCCGGAGAGCGCGACGATCGGGGTCTGCGGGTCCGCGGTGGCGGCACCGATCGCGGCCGGGATGGTCCAGCCGAGCGGGCCGGCCTGGCCGCAGTTGATCCAGTTGCGCGCCTTGTAGACGTGCAGGAACTGGGCGGCGGCGATCTGCGAGAGGCCGATGGTGGTGACGTACCGGGTCTCCGGGCCGAAGGCCTTGTTCATCTCCTCGTACACGCGCTGCGGCTTGATCGGCACGTTGTCGAAGTGCGTGCGGCGCTGCAGGGTGGCCTTGCGCTCCTGGGCGGAGGCGGCCCAGGCGGAGAAGTCGGGCAGCTCGCCCGCCGCCTTGAGCTCCCCGGCGACCTCGATGAACAGCTCCAGCGCGGCCTTGGCGTCGGAGACGATGCCGTAGTCCGGGGCGAAGATCTTGCCGATCTGGGTCGGCTCGATGTCGACGTGGACGAAGGTCCGGCCCGCGGTGTAGGCGTCCAGGTTGTAGCCGGTGTGGCGGTTGGCCCAGCGGTTGCCGATGCCCAGGACGAAGTCCGACTCCAGGAAGGTCGCGTTGCCGTAGCGGTGCGAGGTCTGCACGCCGACCATGCCGGCGCTCAGCTCGTGGTCGTCCGGGATGGTGCCCCAGCCCATCAGGGTGGAGATGACCGGCACGCCGGTGAGCTCGGCGAACTCCACCAGCAGCGCGTCGGCGTCGGCGTTGATGATGCCGCCGCCGGCCACGATCAGCGGGCGCTCGGAGGCCAGCAGGAACCGCAGCGCCTTCTCGATCTGCGCGCGGGAGGCGGTCGGCTTGTAGACCGGCAGCGGCTGGTAGGTCTCCGGGTCGAACTCGATCTCGGTCTGCTGGACGTCGATCGGCAGGTCGATCAGCACCGGGCCCGGACGGCCGGAGCGCATCAGGTGGAAGGCCTGCTGGAAGACGCCGGGGACCTGCGCGGCCTCCAGGACGGTGGTGGCGGCCTTGGTGACCGGCTTGGCGATCGAGGCGATGTCGACGGCCTGGAAGTCCTCCTTGTGCAGCTTGGAGACCGGCGCCTGGCCGGTGATGCACAGGATCGGGATCGAGTCGGCGATCGCGGAGTAGAGCCCGGTGATCATGTCGGTGCCGGCCGGGCCCGAGGTGCCGATGCACACGCCGATGTTGCCGGCCTTGGCCCGGGTGTAGCCCTCGGCCATGTGCGAGGCGCCCTCGACGTGGCGGGCCAGCGTGTGGCTGATGCCGCCGCCCTCCTTGAGCGCCTTGTAGAAGGGGTTGATCGCGGCGCCCGGCACACCGAACGCGACCTCCACGCCCTCGCGCTTGAGGATCTCAACTGCCGCGCGGGCTGCTGTCATTCGAGGCATCGGGTTACTCCTGCGTCGGCTTGGTTCCGCCGTCGTGTTTCCACGATACGGAAAAATGCTTTTAGGATGCGAAAATCACGGTAGGCGGCGGCCCGTCGGGGCGTCAAGAGTTCCGCAGGCCCATCTTCAACAACTCGTTGAAGCTCGGCCATTGGCGATCCCACCAGGCGAAGCCCCGTTTCCACCCCCGGATCGGCACGGAACAGACGAGTCGCAGGCGCACCGCACCGGCGTTCCGGGCCCGCGGCCGCCGGATGACGTCAAGGTGCCGGGCACGTTCGTGCCACCTCTGAACTGGTGACACCGCAGGCGGCGTGCGCGAGGCTCATCACATCGGAAGCGACCCCAAAGGGCGGACTTCCGAACAATCCGACTCATCTCCTGACAAGGGCGGTATTTGCCATGCCTCGATTCGCCGCGTTCCTGCTGCTCGCCGTCCTCGCCGTCGCCGGTGGTGCCGCCGGCGCCGGTGCCGCCGCCGACCACGGCCGCCCGACCGTGCTGGCCTCCGACGGCTACGGCTGGGGTGCTGCCCCGCAGACCCCGTGAGGGCGCCGCAGACCCGTCGAGGGGCTGCCGCCGCGCCCGCAGCCGAACCAGCACGGAGAACGCCATGCAGATGATCACCCTGCACCTGACCGGCCCCGACTTCCCCGAGCCCGACGAGGCCGCCGTCACCGAACTGATCCAGTCCCACGCCGAGCCGGCCGACCGCGTCGAGCACCTGCGGGTGCAGGGGCGGCCCGGCCGCCTCGACCTCGCGCTCTTCCTGCTGGCCGACGACCGGAGCGCCGCCGAGCACACGGCCCGCGCCCTGTGCCTGCGGGCCCTGCGGAGCGCGCCCTGGCTCGCCGACTGGCGCCTCCCGCGCGAAGCCGGTCCGGGCGACGCCTGGTTCGTGCAGCCGGGCGGTGCCCACCCGTGACGGACGTGACGCCGCGTCAGACCGCGCCGCTGGTCTGCTGCGTCGGCGCCGCGCCGCGCGGCCGGCCCGGCACTGCGGCGCGTCAGCCCCGCGGGCGGACCCCGTCCAGGGTCAGCTCCAGCATCCGGTCCACCGGGACCACCTCGGCGGTCCGCCTGGGCGCGGCCGCCAGCACGGCGGTGTGCGTCAGCCGGATCAGCTCGACCGCACTCAGGTCGGCCCGCACCGTGCCCGCCGCCCTGGCCTCCGCCAGCACGGCGTCCGCCGCGTCGAAGAGCATCCGTTGGCAGGACTCCTTGGCGGCGCCGTCCTGCTCGAAGATCGCCGCCATCAGCCGGCTCAGCTCCCCGCACTCCTCCCAGTGCCGGGCCAGCACCCGCACCCAGGCGTAGAGCGCCTGCCCCGGCCCGCTCCGGGCCAGCAGCGCGTGGGCCTGCCCGCAGGCCGCCGACAGGCCCGCCTCGTAGACCGCGACGACCAGCGCCTCCCGGGTCGGGAAGTGCCGGTAGAGCGTGCCGGCGCCGACCCCGGCCCGCTTGGCGATCTCGTCCATCGAGGCCCGCTCACCGCGCTCGGCGAAGGCCTCGCCCGCCGCCGTCAGCAGCCGCTCGTAGTTGCGGCGGGCATCGGCGCGCATCGGCCGCTCGGACATGGCGGACCAACTCCCTTGCTGGACGGAGGACCCCCTCCGGTGCTGCCGCCGCGGAGCCCGGCTCCGGGACGGCTCTGACCCCCGCCATCCAACACCGTTGGGTCGCCTGAGCGTTCGTCAGGGGCGACCACCGGCGCCGGTGGTGGCCCGGCCCCCGCGCGGCTCCGTCAGGCGGCGCGCCCGATGCTCGCCAGGTAGCCGCGCCAGCCGCCGAAGCCGGTGATCTCCCGGTGCACCCCGCGCTCCAGCTCGCCGCGGGAGAGCAGCATCGAGCAGCAGGCGGTGCCGTCGGCCAGCTCGATCACGCCGAACTCCAGCTCGCGCGGCTCGCCGGGCAGGATCACGTCGCGCAGCAGCTCCAGGCTGACCTCGTACAGCTCGCCCTCGATCGCGGTGTCCACCGCGGGGTCGGGCTGCAGGCCGGGGCAGACGTCCCCGATCGAGAAGAACCGGTAGCCGGGCGCGGTGCGCACCTCGCCGAGGAACGGCGCGTCGCCCAGCACGTGGTGCAGCTCGCCGCCGCGCATCGCCTGGCCGTTGAGGAACATGCGGACCGTCAAGGGGGAACTCCTTCTGGAAAAGCGCACGGTCCACCGGGGCGCAGTCGCCGCGGTGGACCGTACGGATTGGCGATAACCGGGTCAGCCGAGCAGTGCGTAGCCTGGCAGCGTCAGGAAGTCGACGAAGTCCTCGGCGAGCGAGACCTGCTCGAAGAGCTCGCGCGCCTCGGCCCACCGGCCGGCCGCGTACGCCTCGTCACCGAGCTCGGCCAGCAGCGTGTCCAGCTCCTCCGAGACCAGCCGGCGCACCAGCTCGGGGGTGGTCTTCTCGCCGGTGTCGGCGAGCACCACGCCGTTGTGGATCCACTGCCAGATCTGCGAGCGCGAGATCTCGGCGGTGGCGGCGTCCTCCATCATGTTGAAGATGCCGACCGCGCCCAGGCCGCGCAGCCAGGCCTCGCAGTAGCGCAGGCCGACCGCGACCGCGTTCTGCAGCCCGGCCTCGGTGCAGGACCCGCCGGCGCCGGCGATGTCCAGCAGCTGGTCCGCCGTCACCGGCTCGGTGGAGCCGGGGTTGTCCTTCTGGTGCGGCCGGTCGCCGAGCACCGCGTCGAAGCTGGCCCGGGCCACCGGGACCAGGTCCGGGTGGGCCACCCAGGAGCCGTCGAAGCCGCCGCCCGCCTCGCGGTCCTTGTCGGCCTTGACCTTCTCCAGCGCCGCCGCGTTGACCTCGGGGTCCTTGCGGGAGGGGATGAAGGCGGCCATCCCGCCGATCGCGTGCGCGCCGCGCCGGTGGCAGGTCTGCACCAGCAGCCGGGCGTAGGCGGCCATGAAGGGCGAGGTCATGCCGACGCTGTTGCGGTCCGGCAGGACGTACTTCTCCCCGGCGTCGCGGAAGTTCTTCACGATCGAGAACAGGTAGTCCCAGCGGCCCGCGTTCAGCCCGGCGGCGTGGTCGCGCAGCTCGTGGAGGATCTCGTCCATCTCGAAGGCGGCCATGATCGTCTCGATCAGCACGGTGGCCCGGACGGTGCCGTGCGGGATGCCGAGCTCGCGCTGCGCGTGCGTGAAGACGTCGTTCCAGAGCCTGGCCTCCAGGTGGCTCTCGGTCTTCGGCAGGTAGAAGTACGGGCCGGAGTTGGGGTCGGCCTCGCCCTTGGCCAGCAGCCGCTGCGCGTTGTGGAAGAAGTACAGGCCGAAGTCGAAGAACGCGCCGGCCACCGGCACGCCGTCGACCAGCAGGTGGCTCTCGTCGAGGTGCCAGCCGCGCGGGCGGACCACCACGGTGGCCAGCTCGGCCGCGGGCTTGAGCCGGTACTCCTTGCCCTGCTCCGAGGTGAAGTCGATCCGGCCCTCGAAGGCGTCGATCAGGTTGACCTGGCCGGTCACCACCGCGTGCCAGGTGGGCGAGGTGGCGTCCTCGAAGTCGGCGAGCCAGACCTTGGCGCCGGAGTTGAGCGCGTTGACGACCATCTTGCGGTCGGTCGGACCGGTGATCTCCACCCGACGGTCCTGCAGCGCCCGCGGTGCGGGAGCGACCTGCCAGTCCGCGGCGCGGATCTCGGCGGTCTCGGGCAGGAAGTCGAGGGTGCCGGCCCGCGCGATCTCGGCGCGGCGGGCGTGGCGGCGGGCGAGCAGTTCCTGGCGGCGGCCCTCGAAGGCCCGGTGGAGGCCGACCACGAAGGAGACCGCCTGCGGGGTGAGCACCTCCTCCGACCGGGGAACGCGCGGACCGGCCAGGGTGACGACCGGAGCGGTGGCGGCGCCCGGGGAAGCCCCCGGCCGAGAGCTGGCAGATCCCTGGCTGGAAGGTCCCTGGTCTGTAGCCATGGGGTGGACACTCCTTGGACGGTTGAACTCTGTAGGGAGCCGCGGTGGCGGCTTCCCTCGGTACCGACCCACCTACTGGCGAGTTGGATTCTGTAAGGTGGAGAGTAGTTTCCGCGATACAGAATTTCAACGGTTTGTTGAGTGGATCGCCGGGACTCTACTCCTCCCCCGACAGCGAAGGGAACGCCGGTGGCCAGCTCCCCCGCCCCCGACCGAAGCAGTGGCAGCGTGCAGTCCGTCGAGCGCGCCTTCCAGCTGCTGGAGGCCCTCGCCGACGCCGGCGGCGTGGCCACCCTCAGCGAACTCTGCAGCAGCTCGGGCCTGCCGATGCCGACCATCCACCGTCTGGTTCGTACCCTCGCACAGCAGGGTTACGTACGCCAGGACACCGCGCGGCGCTACACGTTGGGCCCGCGGCTGATCCGGCTGGGCGAGACCGCTGGCCGACTGCTCGGCAACTGGGCCCGGCCGTACCTGGCCGAGCTGATGGAGGCCACCGGGGAGACCGCCAACCTGGCCGTGCTGGAGGGCGGCGAGGTGGTCTACGTGGGCCAGGTGCAGTCGCGGCGCTCGATGCGGATGTTCACCGAGGTCGGCCGCCGGGTGCAGCCGCACTGCACCGGGGTCGGCAAGGCGCTGCTCGCCCAGCTGCCCGAGGACGAGGCGCGCGGCGTGCTGGGCACCCAACCGCTGCCCGCGCACACCGAGTTCACCGTCACCGACGTGGACCGGCTGTTCGCCCAACTGGCCCACGCCCGCGAGGTCGGCTACGTGGTGGACGACCAGGAGCAGGAGATCGGGGTGCGCTGCATCGCGGTGGCCGTGCCGGGCGCGCCCACCCCGACGGCGCTCTCCGTGTCCGGCCCCGAGGCGCGGATCCGGGCACTGGAGGAGCAGGCCGGGGGCGCCGGCCTGGTGGCGGTGATGCGGGAGATCTCCCAGCGCCTCGGCGAGGCGCTCGCGGCCTGAGCGCGCCGGTGCCTAACCTCGCACCATGAGGCGAACCTGGCTGCTCGTACTGCCGCTGGTCGGCGCACTGGCTCTGGCAACTCCGGCGGCGGCCGCCCCGCGGGCGGGCGGGGCCGACCTCTTCGTGGTCCCGCTGGACCCGGATCCGGTGGCCCCCGGCGGCACCACCACGGTGCACGCCTTCGTGGCCAACCACGGCCCGGGGCCGGCCGGGGAGTTCACCGTGACCGTCCGGGTCCCGGCCGGCGCGGCGGCGGTCGGACCGTACTTCCCCGAGAACTGCCGGGCGGAGGCGGGCGGGCACCTGGTGCACTGCACCTTCGGCGCCGGCCTGCCCCCGCTGCGCTCCGCGACCGCGCTGATCCCGGTCCGGGTGTCCGACGGGGCGTCAGGAACCCTGCGCGGCGGGCGGGTCACGGTGCACACGGCAGCCGACCCGGACCGGTCGAACGACTCCGCGTCCTACCTGATCCGGGTCGGCTGACCGGGACGGCGCTCCGTCAGCGGTAGACGCGGACGTAGTCGGCCGCGAAGCTGATCGGCGCGGAGCCGACCGGGCCCGGGTGGTACTGGCCGGCGGTGACCGACAGGTTGAGGATCAGGTTGGCCGACCAGTTGGCGCCGACCCCGGTGCCGTCGGAGAACACCTTGACCCCGTTGACGTACCAGTCCACCGAGGTGGCCCCGTAGTAGGTGCCGATGGTCACCCACTGGCCGGCCTTCACCGCGGAGGCGTCGGTGTAGTACTTCACCGCGGAGTTGACGTGGTTGGTCAGCTCCAGCAGGTTCGGGTTGTCCGGGTGGTACTCGAACGAGTCGATCTCGTTGCCGCCGTTCTGCCAGGTCCACAGCGCCGGCCAGGCACCGCTGCCGGTCGGCAGCTGGACCCGGGTCTCGGCGTAGTCGCCGGTCTTCACCTTGAAGTTCCCGCTGGTGCCCTCGGTGGTCAGCAGGCCGGTGGTCCAGGCCTGCTTGCCGTTCTCCAGGGTGTGGCTGGACGGCTGGGCGGTGAAGGTGGCGGTGCCGCCCGCGACCTTGACGTCGGACGGGTCGATCCAGTCGAGCTTGTTGTCGTCCGGGTTGTGGGTCCCGTACTTGTAGGCACTGCTGGTGCTCGTGTTCCACCGGCTGCTGTCGAGCGGGCCGTTGAACTCGTCCGACCAGGTCAGCGACTTGCCGGCCACCGGCGCCGCGGGCGCCGGGGTCGGGGTGGGCGCGGGGGTCGGGGTCGGCTGCGGCGCGGGGGCCGGTGCCGGGGTCGAGGCCGACCCGCCGACCGTCAGCTGCTTGCTCGGCAGGTTGTGCCAGGCGCCGCCCTGGTCCTGGTAGTAGCCGAACACGGTGTACGTGCCGGCCGGGAAGCTGCGGCTGCCGGTGGTCATCGTGGTGGTCCACGGGCAGAGCTGGACGTTGCTGTGCGACCCCGGGAAGTCCAGGTTGTTGCCGGCCGCGTCCCGGACGCCGACGCCCAGGGTCTGCACGGTGAAGCAGGAGCCGGCGTGCACGGACAGCTGGGCGGTGGTGGCGGCACCGGCGGTGGCGGTGGTGGGGGTCAGCACGTCCTGGCTGACGGTCGGCGTGGCCGCCGGGCCGGGCCGGGCGGTGCCCCAGGACCAGGCCTGGGCCTGGCCGACCATCGGGACGGCGAGCAGGGCGAGCGAGCCGGCGACGACCCCGAGGCGGGCGGGCGTGGCAGAGCGGATCATGAGCGGTCCTCTTGCGACGCCTTCGGAGTTAGCTGTCGGGTTCGGACCGCAAGATGGCCCGGCCGTGGGTGCACGGCTTCACCCCGAGCCGGGCCCACGCCCGCGAACGGCGAGGGAGGGCACGGCGAAGAGCTGTGGGTCCCCCGCTCCTGCCTGTACCGGTGCTGTGGGAGCCGACCGCCGGGCAGGCAGGACTCGGCGTCCCGGCGGCTGGGCCCGCCGATGCGGCGGACAGCCTGCAGGCTAGGCAGATGAGAAGATCGTCATCAACGCGATCTGGCTCACACCGGCCCGGAACCGGCCCGGATCAGCGCCCACCGGCCCGCCAGCGGGCGGCCGCGGCCACCCGGCTGTGCACCTGCAGCTTGGCGTAGGCGTGCTCCAGGTGCTTGTCCACGGTGCGGGCGGAGACCGCCAGCCGGTGTCCGATCTGACGGTCGGTCAGCCCCTCGGCCAGCAGCTCCAGCACCGCCGCCTCACGCTGCGTCAACTGCCCCGGCGGGGGCGGCGGCGGGGGCGGGGACAGCCGGTCCAGCGCGTGGCTGAGGCGGGCCCGCAGCAGGGCCGCCGAGTCCAGGTCGGCGTCGGTGAAGTCGCTGCCGGACCGGTGCACCACCATGGCCACCGTGCGCCGCCCGGCCGGCGCCCACCCGGCCGGGAAGGCCATCGCCAGCTGGTGCTCGGCGCCCGCCGCGCGCAGCGCCTCCCGGTAGGTGCCGAGCCGGTGGTAGTCGGTCAGCGACTGCAGGTCCGAGCGGCGCACCGGGACCCCGGGGCCGGTCACGTCCGTGTGCCGGAAGAGCGGGTCGGCCGCCGCGTTCCGGTAGAAGCCGGCCAGTGCCGCCGGACCGAACAGCCCCTGCGGGGTGTGCAGCGGAACACGCCCCGCCGGGGTGCGGACCGCCCAGGTCAGCCCGTCACCGGGCACGGTGCGCAGCAGCAGCGGGAACAGCGCCGGCAGCAGGCTCTCCTCGTCGACGGCGTCGAGCAGCAGGTCGATCACCGCGCAGATGCGCCGCAACCCGGCCTCCCCGGACACGCTCACCCTTGGAGCGTGCGCCTGCGGGGAGGCCGGGTCAAGCCGGGCCCCGACAAACCCGGCCGGCACCGCCCGGCCCAACTCGAGCGGTTCGAGGGGTGGCTCAGCGGCTGGCGGCGTACACCCGGTTCACCGGGCTCTCGGCGGCCAGCCTCCAGTGGTGCAGCCCGGCCCGGTCGGCCAGGTCGCGCATGGCGTCCTCGCCGGCGTGGTTGCCCATCGCCATCGGCCCGTGCTGGGCCAGCGCGGACGGCAGGCAGACCGCCACCGAGGCCGAGACCACCGCGCGCCCGACCGGGTGGGCGTTCTCGGTCACGTCGGCCGAGACGTTCGGCTCCACGATCATGCAGGAGCCGCCGTCCGCCAGCGCCTCCCGGGCGTGGGTCAGCGCGGCGCCCGGGTCGCCCATGTCGTGCAGGCAGTCGAAGAAGGTGATCAGGTCGTAGGCCGTGCCCGGGAAGTCCTGGGCGGTCGCCACGTCGAAGCTGACCCGGTCGCCCATGCCCTTCTCCTGCGCGAGCCGGCGGGCCTGCTCGATCGACGGCGCGTGGAAGTCGAAGCCGTGGAAGCGCGACTGCGGGTAGGCCTCGGCCATCAGCATGGTCGAGTAGCCGTAGCCGCAGCCCACGTCGGCCACCTCGGCGCCCTCGGCGAGCTTGCGCTCGGTGCCGTTCATGGCCGGGATCCACTCCGGCACCAGGGCGCCGGTGTAGCCGGGGCGGAAGAACTTGGCGGTGCCGGAGAAGAGCGCTCCGCTGTGCTCCTCCCAGCCGACCCCGTTGCCCGTGCGGAACGCCTCCATCAGGGCGTCCTCGGTGGCGTAGAGCGCCTGCAGCATGGTGAAGAAGCCGGCGCAGTAGGTCGGCGCGTCCGGGTCGGCCAGCACCGCGGCGTGCTCGTCCGGCAGCAGGTAGCTGTCCGCGGCCGCGTCGTACTCCACGTACTCGCCGGCCACCTGGGCGGCCAGCCACTCGCGCAGGTACCGCTCCTGCAGACCGGTCCGGTCCGCCAGCTGGGCCGAGGTCATCGGTCCGGCACCGGCCATCGCGGTGTACAGGCCGAGCCGGTCGCCCAGTGCGGTGCACAGGCCGGCCACCGCGGCGCCGCCGTCGGTCACCACCCGTTCCAGGAACTCCATCATTCGGTCCTCGTCCACGGGCATGCTGACCGCCTCCTCCTTCGCGCGGGTCCTCGCCCGGTGCCCACTCCAGCAGACGGCGGGCGTCCCGGGCCATACGGGATTCTCCGTAGGCCCGGGACGCCCGCCGCGGTGTCAGGTGTGCTGCAGGACCAGTTCGTCCTTGAGGCTGCCGCGGATCTGCTCGCGCAGCTCCGGGCTGTCGGTCTCGCCGTGGACCGACACCGCGTGCTCGGTGGCGGCCCGGACGACCTCGTCCTCGGTGCCGCTGATCACCAGCGAGCAGTTGGCCTCGCTGGGGAACTCCCGGCAGTCGGCTACCTTGCGCATGGTCGACCTCCCGATCCGCCCCGTGACCGGGACCTGCCGGCGGGCCACCCGCTGGCCCGGGGGACCGGCACGCTCCGGTGCGGGCGTGTCGCGGAACCATTGTCCCTCCGGACGACCGGTCCGATAGCTTGGATCCTGCTCACCCACCCGTTCCGCAGCCCGTCAGGAGAACTCCGCCCGCCATGACCGAGACCGCTGCCCTGCCCGGCTTCGCCGGCCGGACGTACCTCTTCGAGGTCGACAACGGCGCCGCCTTCCGCAACGCCTACTCCGCCGACGGCAAGCGGCTGCGCTGGGAGGGCCTGGGCGAGTCCGCCGGGCAGTGGGAGGACGTCGGGCTGCACGTCGCCCAGGTGGCGGCGCAGATCTGGTTCGTCAGCTGGACCGAGGCGAGCGGGATCACGGTCAGCCACGTGATGGACCTGGGCGCGATGACGGTGCGGGTCTTCTGGACCTACGAGGGCGAGGGCGGCCGGGTCGGCGAGCTGCACACCGGGCGGCTGCGGCAGGTGGACTGACCCCCGGTCGGCTGACGTCCCGGCAGGGACCCGACCACCGGTCGGGCCCCTGCCGCGGTTCCCGGCCGGGACCGTGCCCCGCGGGCCTCAGCCGCGACCGGCCTCCCACTCCCGGCGGTACTCCGCGAAGATCTCCTTCAGGTGGTGGCCGATCTTCAGGTAGTCCAGCGAGTCCAGGTTGGCCAGCGAGACCCGCACCGACCACTGCGGGCCGTCGAAGCCGCCGCCGTTGAGCAGCACCACACCGGTCTGCTCGGCCAGCCGGAAGAGCGGCTCGGTCGGCTCGTAGGTCTTCTCCAGGTACGCGGCGAAGTCCGCCCCCGCGGTCCGCTCGGCCTCGGCCAGCAGGTCGAGCTCCACGTAGTAGCCGGCCCGCTGCGGATCGTCGGCGATCCGCATCCCCGAGCCCTCCAGCAGCAGGTCCAGCCGTTCCCGGACGACGCCCTGCACCCGTGCCTTGTAGGCCTTGCCCTCGGGCAGCAGCGCGAAGAGCGAGAAGAGCACCAGCTGCGCCTGCTGGGGCAGGCTCAGCCCGGCGGTGTGGTTGAGCGCCACCTGCCGGGAGTCGGCCACCAGCCGGTCGACGAAGCGGAGCCGCTCCGGCTCCAGGGTCAGCGTGCCGTAGCGCCGGGCCAGCCGCTCCTTCTCGGCCGGCGGCAGCGCGGCGATCAGCTCGTCGACCACGTTGTCCCGGTTCAGACCGATCAGGCCCAGCCGGTGGCCGGTGCAGCCGTAGTGCTTGGAGTAGGAGTACACCAGCAGCGTGTTGCGCGGCAGGTCGGCGGCGAGGCTGCGGAACCCGTTGACGAAGGTGCCGTACACGTCGTCGGTGACGATCAGCAGGTTCGGGTTGCTGGTCGCCACGATCTCCTTGATCTGGTCGGCCACCCGCCGGGAGAGCGCCAGCGAGGGCGGGTTGCTCGGGTTGACCAGGCAGACCAGCTTGACCGCGGGGTCGGCCAGCTTGGCCACCTCCTCGGTCGGGTAGCGCCACTGCCGCACCCCGGTCTCGGCGAACATGCCGGCCTCGACCCGGACCACGTCGAACTCGTAGTCCTCCAGCTCCGGGATCTCGATGTAGGGGGTGAAGACCGGCACCATCAGCGCGATCCGGTCGCCCTTGTGCAGCAGCCCGTTCTTCATCAGCGAGTCGAAGACGTAGCACATGGCCGCGGTGCCGCCCTCGGTGGCGAACAGGTCCATGGTGCCGGCGGGCGGCCGGCGGTCCATCAGCTCCTCGGCCAGGTAGCCGCGGGCCACCTGCTCGGCGTGGGTCAGCATCCGGTCCGGGACGGGGTAGCTGTCGCCCACCACCGCGTCGGCCAGCTCGTGCAGCCAGGCGTCCCGGTCGAAGCCGAACCGCTCCACGCCCAGCCGCACGCAGTCCCGCAGCAGCTCCACCCCCGGCAGCGCGGGGTGGCTGCGGCACCAGCGGTCGAACCGCTGCCCGGTCCCGGGCAGGTCCGGCATGCCGCCCAGGTCGTCCGCGGTCCACACCCGCCGGCTCTCGGCGAGCCCGAAGTAGCCCAGTGCGTAGAACGCCTCGCGCGGGCCGGTGGCCACCCAGTTCGGGTTGCCGCGGCCGGCGTTCAGCAGGTGCGCGGTCGACCGGCCCTTCTGGCCGTCCTGGTGGGTCTGCGCCAGTCTGACGAACTCGCCCTTGAGCTCGAACGGGCTCAGCCGGGCCAGCCGGTGGATCTCCGCCCGACTGGTCGAAGGCCTGGTCATGTCTGTCCCTCCCTGGGACTGGGGGGTGTGGGGACTGGGAGTGCGGGTGCGCGGAGTGCGGGTGCGCGGACCGGTCAGGAGCCGATCAGCCCGACCAGGACCGGTCCGGTCAGCGGCAGCAGGAAGTTGGAGAGGGTGTAGGTGATCGTGTAGCCCAGCATCGGCACGCTGCTCTGCGCGACGTTGGTGATCGAGGTGATCGCCGGGGTCGAGCACTGCTGGCCGGCGATGGCGCCGATCAGGATCGGCGGTTCGATCCCCAGCAGCCGGCGGCCGACGAAGAGCGACAGGAAGGCCGGGACCACCACCATCAGGACCCCGGCGGCCGGCAGCAGCACCGGGTACTCCTTGAGCAGCGCGCCCGCGTCGGGGCCCGCGGCCAGGCCGGTGACGGCGATGAAGATGGACAGGCCCAGGTCCTTCATGGTCTGCGCGGCGGCCGGCGGGTAGGCGCCGAAGGTCGGGCGCTGGGACCGCAGCCAGCCGAAGAACAGGCCCGAGATCAGGCAGCCGCCGCCGGTGCCCAGCGCCAGCGCGGCGCCGCCGGCGTGCACCGTGATCATGCCGATCAGCACGCCGACGCAGATGCCGAGGCTGATGTAGATGTAGTCGGTGGTGTCCTGCCGGACCGTCGCACCGACCTTGGCGGCGAACCGGTCCACCCGCCCGCGGCTGCCGACCACGGTGAGCGTGTCGCCCTGGTGCAGTTCGGTGGAGCCGACGGCCGGCAGCTGGTGGTCCACCCGCTGGATGGCGGTCAGGTAGACCCCGCCGGTGTACTGGCCGTCCTGGGCCCGCACCCGGTCCAGCGAGTTGCCGGCGATCTCCTTGTTGGTCACCACCACCTGGCGCACCGCCAGCGGGCTGTCCAGCCCGGGCACGCCCGCGGTCTCCGGCCCCAGCTCGTGCCCCGCGTCCAGCACCGCGGCGCGCCGGCCGACCACCAGCACCTGGTCGCCGCGGCGCAGTGTGAGGGTCGGCTCGGCGGCGAGCACCTTCTCGCCGCGCTTGACCCCCTCGATGGTGACCAGGTCGTCGCGGACCCGCTCGAAGTCGCCGACGGTGCTGCCCTCGCCCTGGGAGACCAGGTAGGTGCGGCCGACCAGGGCCGGCAGCGCGGCCTCCTCGTCCGCCTCCAGCGCGGCGTCGTCGCCGCGCATCCGCTCCCAGATCTTCCGGGACGCCTCCGGCAGCTCGATCCGCAGCAGCAGCGGGAAGACCTGGCTGGTCAGCAGGACGATGCTGACCAGGCCGAAGAGGTAGCAGACCGAGTAGGCGGTGGCCACGTGGTTCTGCGCCTGCACGATCTGGTCGTGGCTCAGGCCGGTCAGCTTGCCGATCGCGTCCTGGGCGGTGCCGACCACCGCGGACTCGGTGGCGGCACCGGCCAGGATGCCGGCGGCGGTGCCCACGTCCAGGTCGAAGCCCTTGGCGAAGCCGTAGGCCATGGTCAGCACCACCACCACCTCCAGCGCGCAGAGCACCCCGAACCGCAGGCCCTTGGCGTTGAGGTTGGAGACGAACTGCGGGCCGGCGATGTAGCCCAGCGAGAAGATGAACAGGGCGAAGGCGACGTTCTTCACGTCGCTGTTCACCGAGACGTGCTGGGTGCCGATCAGCATCGAGACGATCAGGGTGCCGCAGATGCCGCCGAGGGTGATCCGGCCGACCCGCAGCCTGCCCACCAGGTAGCCCAGCCCCAGGCAGGCGAAGAGCGCGAGAACGGGGTTCTCCCGCAGCAGGTTCACCGCCGCGGCCCGGCGGCGCAGGAGGAGTTGATCATAGGTCGGATTAGATCGCGCCTTGTGCGACGTGTCCGTTCATGACACTCCGGCAGTGCGGCGGCGGCCCGTCAGGCGGGCCAGGCCACCGCGAAGGCGCGCGCCGGGTTCTGGCGCAGCATCAGGTCCAGCGCCGGCTCGCCCAGGGTGCGGGCCAGCCGCGGGCCCAGGGCGGTGAGCAGGTGCGGCATGCCCGGGCCGTCGGCGCCCACCGAGCGGGCCGCCGCGGTGGTGGTGTCGCCGCCGAGCAGCAGCCGGTGGCCGTGGCCGGCCTCGAACAGCGCGGCGAGCAGCTCGGTCAGCCGCCAGTCGGTGGCGTGGTGGGCGCGGGACGGACCGTCGAACACCAGGTAGGCGCCGGCGGCGGCGAGCTCGCGGTGCAGGCCGGCATCGGGGAACCGGCCCAGGTGGCCGAGCAGCACGCTGCCGGGCGGCACGCCGAGGCCGGTGAGCAGCTCCAGCACCTCGGCGGCGGCGGTGCCGTGCTCGTGGTGCACGGCGATCGGCGCGCCGGTGGCGAGGTGCGCGGCGGCGGCCGCGTGCAGGGTGGCGGCGGCGTGCGGGTCCAGCCGGTGGAAGGCGCCGGCCACCTTGATCAGGCCGGCCCGCACCCCGGTGCCCCGGATGCCCGCGGTGAGCTCGCCGGTGAACAGCTCCGCCAGGGTGTCCAGCGGCGGCAGCCGCTCGTAGTGCGCGGCCCGGTGCAGCCCCGTGGCGGCCACCAGGTGCACCCCGCTCCCCCGGGCCAGCGCCGGCAGTTCGGCCGCGTGCCGGCCCAGCCCGTGCGGGGTCCACTGCACCACCGCCCGCCCGCCGGCCGCCCGGAACGCGGCCAGCTCGGCGGCGGCGGCCGCGGGGTCGTCCAGCTCCTGGCCCGGCAGCAGGACGCTGCGCAGGAACAGGTGGTCGTGCGCGTCGCAGATCCCGAACCCGGCCGGGTCCAGGTCGCCGAGCACGGTCCGGATCCGCTTCACTGCGCCGCCCCTTCCGCGTCCAGCGCCTCGAAGGCCGCCGCCGCGACCCGCAGCGCGGCCAGCGCCTTCGGCGCACCGATGTACGGCGCCTGGTGCACCAGCACCTCGACCACCTGCTGCCGGGTCAGCCCGACCCGCAGCGCGCTGCGGATGTGGCCGGTGAGCTGCGGGTCCACCCCGCCCAGGGTGGCCAGCGTGGCGATGGTGACCAGCTGGCGCTCCGGCGGGGTCAGCCCGGGGCGCTGGTAGGTGCCGCCGAACAGGCTGGTGACGATCCAGTCCGGGAACCCCGGGGCGATCCGCTCCAGTGCGGGCAGCGCGGCGAGCTGGGTGGCCCGGTCCTGGTACTCGTCCAGGGTCCGGTAGCCGGCCGCGCGGTCGACGGTGGCGCGGCTGAGCGAGTCCTCGACGGTCACCAGTGCCGCCCCTCGGTCAGTCCGGTCAGCTCCGGGGCCGACAGGTGCAGCATCTGGTAGCGCTCGCCGTCCCCGGCCAGTCCGTCCCCGCCGAGGCTGAGGGTGACCAGTTCCCAGCGGGTGACCTCGACCGCGACCGCGGCACTGTGGCCCGCGGCCGCCAGCCGGTCGGCGGCCCGTGCCACCGCCTCGCCCGGATCCGCGTCCTCGGGCAGTGGTTCGACCCGGCGGATCGCGGTGGTGGGTGCACGGTCGAACTCCGGCCCGCGCCGGAATGCCGCGCCGAGCCAGGAGCGGACCGACGGGCGGCCGAAATCCCGACTCAGCCCGCGAAATCCCGGACCCCACAGGAAGGCGTTCATCCCCGCCGGGGTGCGCCACAGGTAGAACGGCGCGTACTGGTTGACCGGCGAGCCGGACACACCGCGCTCCCGGACCAGATAGGCCTTGACTCCCAGCCCCGGAAACGCGTCCGTCTGCTGGGCTTTCTCCTTGATCCGGCGGCGGATGATGCCCATGTCGTAGTCCGCGGGCAGGGTGAACTCGTACTGCATCGCCTGCATGGCCGCACTCCCCCTCGTGAATGGTGGCCTCGTGAATGGTCGCCCCCGCTCCTCGTCGAATGCGGGGCGCCCTCCGGTCCTGCTGCAGAGCACTGTACATACTAGTAGGTACAGTGCGCCAGTAACATTTCTCTCTCGGCCGTGGGAGCGCTCGCAAAAAGGCTGGACAGGACCCGGGGAACAGGCGATAGTGTGCGCGGAATAGTTGAATCTTCACGTGTTGTTGTCCGGGCCGGTAGTTCGAATACACCGAAAGGAGTCAATGATCGTGACCGCCCTCTCCCCCGCCGAGGAGTACGCCCGGGCGCAGCTGTTCTTCGACGCCAAGGCCTACGCGGACGCCGCGCTGATCCTGGAGCCGTTGGTCGCCGCCGAGCCGGCCCAGCTGGCCCCCCGGCTGCTGCTGGCCCGCAGCTACTACCACTCCGCGCAGCTGAACCGCGCCGCCGCCGAGCTGCGCCGGATCCTGGACCGGGACCCGGCCGAGAGCTACGCGCACCTGATGCTCGGCCGCACCCTGGAGCGCCAGGGCCACCCCGACCAGGCCCGGCCGCACCTGCGGCTGGCCGCCGCGATGACCGACGCCTTCGCCTGAGCGGTCGGCCCCCACGGACCGCCGCCCGCCCGCACCCCCACGCGGGCGGGCGGCTTGCTCGCCGACGCGGGCGCACCCGCTTCAGCGCAGCAGCAGCCCCAGGGCCAGGCCCGCGATCAGGACGCTGGAGAGCAACGCGGTGGCCAGTCGGCCCCGGTCGCCGGTGAGCACCCGGCCCAGCACCGATCCCCCGCCGGCCAGCAGCAGTTGCCAGGAGGCCGAGGCGAGGAAGGCAGCCAGCACGAACACGGTCGCGCTGCCGGGGCGGGCCACCCGGCCGCCCAGCACCAGCGCGGCGAAGTACAGCACGGTGGCCGGGTTGAGCAGGGTCAGCCCGAGCAGGGACAGATAGGCGCGCGACGGCGAGGCGGCGAGCACCGAGGGGCCGCCACCGGCCCGGCGGGCCCCCAGCGCGGTGCGGGCCGCGATCACCAGCAGCACGGCAACGGCCGTCCAGCGCAAGGGAGTCGACACCGGCTCCAGGATCTCCACCAGCCCCTGGCCACCGAGCACGGCGAGCGCCGCGTACGCCCCGTCGGCCGTCGCCACCCCCAGCGCGGCGGCCGCCGACACCCGCCACCCGGCCCGCGCGGCGAGGCTCACCAGCAGCGCCCCGATCGCCCCCACCGGCACCGCGATCCCGTACCCGGCCCACAGGCCGGCCAGCAACGCGGCCGTCACGGCGCGGTGCGCACGGTCCGCCCCGGCTCGACGGCGGGCTGCTGTCGGCGCCCGGCTCCCGCGGGACGGCGGACGAGCGGGCGCGGCGGCAGTGTCGTGGTCATGCGGGACATGGTGCTCGCGGGGGTGGGGCGGGGCAAGCGATTTTGCCCGGGCCGCGGCACCGCGGCGGATCAGCGGCCGTCGCCGCCGGCGAGGTACTGCTCGATCCGCTGCTGGTTCTCCACCAGGCGCAGGCAGAGGTGGCGCAGCTGGGCCAGTTCCTCCGGGGCGAAGCCGCGGAACAGGGCGGCCATGGCGCGCCGGCTCGGCTCGCGGAAGGCGGCCAGCCACTCCTGGCCCGCCGCGGTCAGGTGCACCCGGACCGAGCGGCGGTCCTGCGGATCGGCCCCGCGGGCGGCGAGCCGCTCGCGCTCCAGGGTGTCCACCAGGCCGGTGATGTTGCGCGAGCTCACCCCGCCGGCCCGGGCCAGCTCGCCGATGCTCAGCCCGTCCGGACCGGCGCTGCCGAGCCGCACCAGCACGTCCAGCGCCCCCGCGCTGACCCCGCGCCCGTCCGCCCCCTGCCCCCGCAGCCGCTCCACCGACTGCGCCGCCGACCGCACGGCCGCCGCCGCCTCCAGGGCCCGGGTGTCGCCCCCCTGCGTGAAAGCGGTCATGGCGCGCCGGACGGCGGGGGCGTACTGGTAGCCGTCGGGGTCGGCGTCGGTCTGCTGGGCGGCAGGCATTTATGTACCTCCTTCTTAATGAAGGAGCACTCTACCCGATCTCACGCTCCGTGCACAGGGGCGGGCCCGTCGGGGCCGGTTCCGTGTCACCTTGTCGACGGAACGTCACGAACGGGCCCCCGGAACGATCACGCGGGCCACTCTGTCGCACCTGACGCCCCGTCGGAAGGGCGCCGGGCGACGAAGACGAACTCCCGACCCGGACGATCCGGGGCATCCCGGACCTCGCGCAGCAGGAACCCCGCCGCCGCCAGGTCCGCCTCGACCTCGTCCCGGGCGCGGAACCGCAGGGTGGAGTCCGAGGTGAGCCGCTGCCCGTCGGCGGCGAAGGCGTAGTGCCAGCGGAAGGAGACCAGCGGACCGGCCACCTCGACCAGCTCCACCCAGGTCTCCACCGCGCCGACGCCCGGGATCTCGGTGACCCGCAGGGTGGCCGCCCGGTTCCACCCCTCCCAGGCCCGGCGGGCCGGGTCCCGGGTCTCGAACACCAGGTGGC
>NZ_JBHYKG010000090.1:0-8557 GCF_042741245.1 Kitasatospora sp. NPDC058965 | reverse complement strand
CCCGGCGCGCGCCCGCGAGGGTGCTCCGCCACCCGGCGGGGTCGACGATCTCCTGGGCGACGTTCGCCGTCATGGTGGCGAGGTCGACCCGCAGCGGCGGCAGCCCCGTCGCGTCGCCGTCCAGCCAGCGCACCCGGGCGGCCCCCGGCTTGCCCCGGGCCACCTCGACCGACGCCCGGGCGGGGTCGACCCCCACCACCTCGCAGCCGCGCTCCGCCAGCAGGAGCGCGAAGACCCCCGTCCCGCACCCGATGTCCAGCACCCGCCCGGCCCCGAGCCGCTCGGCGAGCTCCAGGTAGGCGAGCAGGTCGCCGCGGTCCGGGTCGAGCCGGTCGTAGATCGCCGCCAGCCGGGGGTGTTCGAACTCGTTCGCCATGGCCCGACCGTACAACTGACGCCCGGTCAGCCACCGGTCGCGCCCGTGGACCACCGGCCGCCCCGACTGCGCATCGTCATCGCCCCAGCTGCGCGCCGGTTCGACAGTCACGCAAAGTGATCAAAGAAACTCGCCCGCACGTTCGATTCTGACTTGAATCTTGGCGAACGAATGTTCGATCCTTGGACTCGTGGCCACCCCCGTACTTCTCGCGCAGGCGGCACCGGCGCCGGTTGAGGGCGGACCGGTGCTGGGCGGCCTGGTGCCCGGGCTCAAGCGCGGCCAGGCGGTCTCGGTCCTGGGGGACGCCGGGCTGCTGCTGGCGCTGGCGGCGGGCGACGGACCGGCCGGGGACGGCTGGGTGGCCGCGGTGGGGCTGCCGGAGCTGGGGCTGCTGGCCGCCACCGGGTACGGGATCGACCCCGGGCGGCTGCTGCTCGCGGACCGGCCGGGCGCGCAGTGGCCCGAGGTGGTGGCCGCGCTGGCCGGCGGCATCGAGGTGGTCCTGCTGCGCCCGCCCACCGAGGTGGCCCCGCAGCTGGCGGCCCGGCTCGGGGCGGTGCTGCGGCGGACCGGGTGCGTGCTGCTGGTGGCCGGCGACTGGCCGGGCGCGCAGCTGCGGCTGAGCGTGCGGCGCAGTCGCTGGGTGGGCCTGGGGGCGGGGCACGGGCTGCTGGCCGGCCGGCAGGCGGAGGTCCTGGTGGAGGGCCGGGGCGCCGCCGCGCGCGGGCGGTCCGGGTGGCTCTGGCTGCCCGACGAGCACGGCGTGGTCCGTGCGCTGACCCCGGCCGAGCAGGCCGGGGTGGACGGTACTCGGGGCGGCGCCCTCGCGCCCGCCGCGGTCGGGGTGGGGTCCGGCGGGCAGCCGTCGGGCGACGCGGTGGGGCGGGGTCGGCTGACGGCGGTGTGACATGGCTGCGGTCGAGACCGACGCGCCGCGCGTCCTGGTGGTCTGGTACCCCGACTGGCCGATCACCGCCACCGGCGGTGCCGAGGAGCACGGGGTGCCGGTGGCCGTGGTCGAGGACGGCCGGGTGCTGGCCTGTTCCGACGACGCCCGGCGGGCCGGGGTGCGGCGCGGCCAGCGGCTGCGGCTGGCCCACCGGCTCTGCCCCGAGCTGCGGCTGCGCGAGCGGGACCCGGAGGCGGAGACCCGCCGGTTCGAGCCGGTGCCGGCCGCCGTCGAGTCCTTCACCCCGCGGGTGGAGGTGCTGCGGCCCGGCCTGTGCGCGATCCGGGTCCAGGGCCCGGCCCGGTACTTCGGCGGCGAGCAGGAGCTGGCCGCGCTGCTGCACGAGGCGCTGGCCGCCCTGGACCCCGGGCGCGACCCGGTGCGGGCCGCCGACTGGGGCGGGCCGGCCCGGGAGCAGGACCGGGACCCGTCGGCCCCGGCCGCCGCGCTGCCCCGGATCGGCATCGCCGACGGCGTCTTCGCCGCCGTGCTCGCCGCCCGGGCCGGCGTGCTGGTGCCGGCCGGGCGGGCGGCGGAGTTCCTCGCCCCGTACCCCGTCGCCGTGCTGGCCGAGCAGCAGCCCGCCGACCGGCCGCTGGCCGACCTGCTGGTCCGGCTCGGCCTGCCCACCCTCGGCGACTTCGCCCGGCTGCCCGCCGGCACCGTGGCCGACCGGTTCGGCACCGCCGGGCAGGCCGCGCACCGGCTGGCCCGCGGCCTGGAGGCCCGCCCGCCGGCCACCCGCGCGCCGGGTCCGGAGCTCGCGGTGGAGCAGCTGTTCGACCCGCCGGAGCTGCTGGCCGAGCCGCTGGTCTTCGTCGGCCGGGCGCTGGCCGAGCAGCTGCACGAGCAGCTGGCCGGCGCGGGTCTGGCCTGCCGCCGGGTCTCGATCGAGGTGAGCTGCGCGGACGGCAGCTCGGCGGCCCGGCTCTGGCAGCACGAGGGCCGGCTGCCCGCGCCCGCGCTGGCCGAGCGGGTGCGCTGGCAGTTGCAGGCCTGGCAGACCGCGGGGCAGTTCGCGCCAGGGGCGGGAGGGTTCACCGCGCTGCGGCTGGTCCCGGACGAGCTGGTCCCCGACCACGGCCGGCAGTTGGCGCTGTGGGGCCAGGCGCTGGTCGCCGACCGGGTGGAGCGGGCGGCCGCCCGGGTGCAGGCGCTGCTGGGGTACGGCGGGCTGGTCCGGGTCGAGCGGGTCGGCGGGCGCGGGCCGGACGAGGTGCTGGTCAGGGTGCCCTGGGGCGAGGAGCCGGAGCCGGCCGTCGACCGGGACGCGCCCTGGCCGGGCCGGCTCGGCCACCCGGCCCCGGGCTGGGTGCCGCCGGTGCCGGTGCCGGTGACGGTGCTGGACGCGGCCGGGCAGCCGGTCCTGGTGACCGGCCGGGCCGAGGTCTCGGCGGCGCCCACCCAGCTGGTGCTGGCCGGCCGGATCTCGGTGGTCACCGCCTGGGCCGGCCCCTGGCCGGCCGTCGAGCGCTGGTGGGACCCGGACCTGGCCCGCCGCCGGGCCCGGTTCCAGGTCACCCTCGCCGACGGTCGGGCGCTGCTGCTCGTCCTGGAGGGCGGCAGCTGGGCGGTGGAGGGCGCCTATGCCTGACCGACCCGCGCCCGACGAACCGCCGGCTCCCGCCGCGGCCCCCGCACGTACCGAGCAAGGACCCCCGCACCATGGGCTTCGACAGCCAGCACCACCTCTCCTGGCCCCAACTCCGCCACCGGATGACCGCCCCGGCCGGCCGGGACGCCGCCGCGCCCGAGCCGCCGCGCGCACTCCCCCACCCGCCGCGCCCGGCCGCCGCCGACCCGGCCGTCCCCTGGGCCGAGCTGCACGTGCACTCCGCGTTCAGCTTCCTGGACGGCGCCAGCGAGCCGGAGGACCTGGTCGCCGAGGCCCTGCGGCTGGGGGTGGAGACCCTGGCGGTGACCGACCACGACGGCCTGTACGGCGCGGTCCGGCTCGGCCTGGCCGCCAAGGGCACCGGGCTGCGCACCGTCTTCGGCGCCGAGCTCGGCCTGCGCGGGACGGCCGGCCTGCCCGGCGAGCACCTGCTGGTGCTGGCGCGCTCGGCCACCGGCTACCGCCGGCTGTCCGCCGAGATCGCCGCCGCGCAGCTGGCCGGCGAGGGCAAGGGCCGCCCGGTGTACGCCTTCGACCGGCTCGCCGGGGCGCACGGCGGCGAGTGGGCGGTGCTCACCGGCTGCCGCGGCGGCCGGGTGCGGCGGGCCCTGCGGGAGGGCGGCGAGGACGCGGCGCTGCGTGAACTGCACGCGCTGGCCGAGGCGTTCGGGCGGGAGAACGTCTTCGTCGAGCTGATCGACCACCGGCTGCCCGGGGACGACCCGCGCAACGACCGGCTGGCCGCGCTGGCCGCCCGGGCCGGACTCGCGGTGGTGGCCTCCAACAACGTGCACCACGCCACCCCGGGCGAGGGGCGGCTGGCCCAGGGGCTGGCCGCGCTGCAGGCCCGCCGCACCGTGCTGGAGGCGGCCGGCTGGACCAGGGCGGCCGGCACCGCGCACCTGCGCTCGGGCGCCGAGATGGCCCGCCGACTGGACCGGTTCCCCGGCGTCCTGGCCGCCACCGCCGCGCTCGGCCGCGACTGCGCCTTCGCCTTCACCGCCCTGGCCCCGCAGTTGCCCGGCTTCCCGGTGCCCGAGGGCGAGACCGAGTTCGGCCTGCTGCGCGAACTCACCCTGCGCGGCGCCCTCGGACGGTTCGGCACCAGGGCCGAACACCCCGAGGCCTACGCCCAGTTGGCCAAGGAGCTGGACGTGGTCGAACGCCTGGACCTGGCCGGCTACTTCCTGATCGTCCACGACCTGGTGGAGTTCTGCCGCACCACCGGCATCTGGTGCCAGGGCCGCGGCTCGGCCGCCAACTCCGCGGTCTGCTACGCGCTGGGCATCACCGCGGTGGACCCGATCCGCTACCGGCTGCTCTTCGAGCGCTTCCTGAGCATGGAGCGGGACGGGCCGCCCGACATCGACCTGGACATCGAGCACCGCCGCCGCGAGGAGGTGATCCAGTACGTCTACCGGCGCTACGGGCGCGGGCACGCGGCCCAGGTGGCCAACGTGATCACCTACCGTCCCCGGCTGGCGCTGCGCGACGCGGCCCGGGTCCTGGGGTACCCGATGGAGCAGGTGAACGCCTTCTCCCGGCAGGTGGACTTCCACGGCCCGCCGGGCGAGGACGCGGTGATCCCGGCCGACGTGCTCGAACTCGGCGGCCAACTGCACGGCCTGCCCCGCCACCTGGGCATCCACTCGGGCGGCATGGTGCTGACCCGGGAGCCGATCGGCCAGATCTGCCCCACCGAGTGGGCCCGGATGCCGGGCCGCTCGGTGCTGCAGTGGGACAAGGAGTCCACCGCCGGCGCCGGGCTGGTCAAGATCGACCTGCTCGGCCTGGGCATGCTCTCCGCCCTGCACGACGCCTGCGACCTGGTCGCCGCGCACCACGGCCGCCGACTGGACCTCTCGACCATCCCGAAGGAGGACCGGGAGGTCTACGACATGCTCTGCCGGGCCGACACGGTGGGCGTCTTCCAGGTCGAGTCGCGGGCCCAGATGTCCACCCTGCCCCGGTTGAAGCCGCGCGAGTTCTACGACCTGGTGGTGGAGGTCGCGCTGATCCGGCCGGGGCCGATCCAGGGCGGCTCGGTCCACCCGTACCTGCGCCGCCGGGCCGGCCTGGAACCCCCCGACTGCCCGCACCCGTTGATGCGGCGGGCCCTGGACAAGACCCTCGGGGTCCCGCTGTTCCAGGAGCAGATGATGCAACTGGCCATCGACTGCGCCGGGTTCACCGGCGCCGAGGCGGACCGGCTGCGCCAGGCGATGGGCGCCAAGCGCTCCCACCAGCGGGTGGCCGAGCTGCGCAAGCGGCTGCTGGACGGGATGGCCGAGCGCGGCATCCCGCCCGAGGTGGCCGAGGACGTCTTCACCAAGATCGAGGCCTTCTCCAACTACGGCTTCCCGGAGAGCCATTCGATCAGCTTCGCCTACCTCGTCTACGCCAGCGCCTGGTTGAAGCACCACTACCCGGCGGCCTTCACCTGCGCGCTGCTGGCCAACCAGCCGATGGGCTTCTACTCCCCGCTCAGCCTGATCTCGGACGCCCGCCGGCACGGGGTCGCGGTGCACCCGGTGGACGCCAACACCAGTGCGGCGGGCCCGACCCTGGAGGGGCCGCGGGACTCCCCCGCGATCCGGCTCGGGCTCGGCACGGTGCGCGGGCTGGGCGCGGAGCAGGCGGCCGCGGTGGCGGCCGGTCAGCCGTACCGGGACCTGGAGGACTTCGCGCACCGCACCGCGCTGCCCGCCCCGGTGCTGGAGGCGCTGGCCACCGCCGGGGCGTTCCGCTGCTTCGGCCTGACCCGCCGTCAGGCACTCTGGGCGGCCGGTGCGCTGGCCGTGCGGCAGGCGGGCGAGCTGCTGCCGGGCACCACCCCGGGCGCCGGGGCGCCCGACCTGCCCGCGATGACACCGGTGGAGGAGACCATCGCCGACCTGTGGGCGACCGGCGCCTCGGCCGACAGCCATCCGGTGGAGCACGTCCGCCCGGCGCTGCGGCACATCGGCGCGGTCACCGCCGAGCAGTTGGCCGGGTTGCCGCACGGCCGGGAGCTGATCGTGGGCGGCCTGGTGACGCACCGCCAGCGCCCGCCGACGGCCGGCGGCGTGCTCTTCCTCAGCCTGGAGGACGAGACCGGCCTGATCAACGTGGTCTGCAACCGCCCGGTCTGGGAGCCGCACCGCCGCACCGCCCTGGACCGGGCCGGGCTGCTGATCCACGGCCGGCTGGAGCGCAACCAGGGCGCCGTCAACGTGGTCGCCACCCGGATCTCCCCGCTGCGGGTGGCGGTGGCCTGAGGGCGGTCCGCCCCGGGGGCCGCGCAGCGGCGCGGGCGCTACGACGCGCTGCGCAGCAGCAGCGCGGCGACCGGGACGAAGCCGCCCGCGCCCCCGGTGCCCGGGTCCCCGCCGACGGTGCGGCGGATCATCGCGCGGGCGATCCGCTGGGCCTGCGCCTTGGCCCGCTCGGCCACCGGGCCCCGGTGCCGCCCGTCCACGGCGGCGGCCCAGAGCTGCACCCAGCGCCCGTAGTGCTCGGCGGTGAGCGGCAGCGCGGCGTGCGGGGCGAACAGGTTGCGCCGGTACTCGCCGCTGCGCAGCAGCGCGGACGCCCAGAAGTCGGTGATGTGCGGCAGGTGGGCCGCCAGGTCCATCCCGGCGAACTGCGGCCCGATCAGCGGGTCGGCGAAGGCGGCCGCGTAGAAGCGGCGCAGCAACTCCTCCAGGTCCGCGCGTCCGGCGATGTCCTGGCGCATCCGTTCCTCCTGACTGCGGCCCACCCCCACCACCGTACTAGGGTGCAGGAATGATCGAACTGGTGATCTTCGACTGTGACGGCGTGCTGATCGACAGCGAGCCGCTCGGCGTCGAGGTGGACAAGGTGGCGATGGCGGCGTTCGGCCTGCCGATGGACGAGCAGGAGATCGTCGAGCGGTTCGTCGGCCTCTCCTACGCGGCGAAGACGGCGGCCCTGGAGCAGTTGCTCGGCCGCGCGCTGCCCGCCGACTGGTGGGAGGAGTACCGGCCGCTGCACAGCAAGCTGGTGGAGGAGCGGCTCGCCCCCGTGGCCGGGATCACCGAGGCGCTGGCGGCGATCGAGCTGCCCGCCTGCGTCGCCTCCAACAGCAGCCACCGCTGGCTGCGCCGCGGCCTGGGCCTGACCGGACTGTACGACCGGTTCGCCGGACGGATCTTCAGCGGCGCCGAGGACGTGGCGCACGGCAAGCCCGCCCCCGACCTGTTCCTGCACGCGGCCCGCACGCTCGGCGCCGACCCGGCCCGCTGCGTGGTGGTCGAGGACAGCCCGCACGGCCTGGCCGCGGCGAACGCCGCCGGCATGCCCGCCCTCGGCTACACCGGCGGGGTCAACCCGGCCGCCCGGCTGGCCGGCCCGGGCCGGGTGCTCTTCGCCGACATGCGCGAACTGCCGGGGCTGCTGGCGGCGCACGCCGGGTCGGCGGCGTAGCGCGCGGCCCGTGCACGTGCGCGGACTGTCCCCGCCCGCCCGGGCCCGTCTACGATGATCCGCGAAGCGGACCGGGGCAGGGCGAACGTCGGGAGGGCGCAGTGGCGGAGGGCGCAACAGGGGCACCGACCGTGGCCGAGCGGATCGAGCGGCTCTTCCAGTCGATCCGCAAGCCCAACCGCGACCCGTACAGCAACGAGGAGGTCGCCCGGGCCTGCCGCGAGGCGACCGGCGAGAGCTTCTCGGCGGTCTACCTCTGGCAACTGCGCACCGGGCGCCGGGACAACCCGACCAAGCGCCACCTGGAGGCGCTGGCCGGCTTCTTCCAGGTGCCGACCACCTACTTCTTCGAGGACGAGTCGGGCACCCGGATCGGCGAGGAGCTGATGCTGCTCGGCGCGATGCGCGACGCCGGGGTGCGCAACGTGGCGCTGCGCGCCGCCACCCTCTCCCCGCAGGGGCTGACCACGATCGCCGACCTGATCGAGGCGATCGCGCGCCGCGAGGCGGAGCAGGGCGCGGCCCCGCGCGGGGTGGCCCCGGCCCGGGCGGACGGGGCGGCGGCGGGCGGCAGCACCGCGCCCGGGGCCGACCCGGCGTCAGCACCCGCCGCACCGACGGGGCCCGACGCGGCGTCGGCCCTCTCGGCGCCGCGAGGGGAGCGGTGACCGGCGCCCAGCGGCGCAGGCTCTGGCGGCGCTGCCGGCGGCTCGCCGACTCGCTGGCCCTGCCGGACCCGCAGGACCTGCCGGCCCTGGGCGCGGTGCTGGCCGAACGGCTCGGCCGCCCGGTCGAGTTCCTGCCGCTGCCGGCCGGCTCCTTCGGCAGCTGCGGGGTGCTGGTCAGCACCGACCGGGCCGAGTACATCGGCTACCCGACCGGCACCACCCTGCTGCACCAGCGGCACATCGTGCTGCACGAGGTCGGGCACCTGCTCTGCGGGCACCGGGAGACGGCCGGCCCGGCGGGCTCGGCCGCGCTCGGCACGCTCGCCCCGCACCTGTCCGCCGAACTGGTCCACCGGGTGCTGGCCCGCGACGTCTACGACGACCTCCAGGAGCAGGAGGCCGAGCTGTTCGCCTCACTGCTGCTGCTCCGCCGGCCCGCCCCGCCGCGGGCCGGGCGGCCGGGCCGCGGCGGCGAGGCCGCCCAGCGGCTCGGCCGGCTGTTCGGGGCACCCGCGCGCGAC
>NZ_JBHYKG010000089.1:0-27984 GCF_042741245.1 Kitasatospora sp. NPDC058965 | reverse complement strand
GCCCCCACCGCTGGTGGGGGCCTTCGCCGTACGTTGGTGACACCGACCCGCCATGCTCGCCTCGCGGCAAGTGGTCGCTCGCAGCGACTAAGGTTGGGCCCGGGGGCTTGGATCGAGCCGGTGTCTCGTCCAATGTAACCCATCGGCCCCGCCAGGCAATCCCATCCGGCGGATTCGCCGCACTTCACCAGGTTCGCCGCAGACCCTGTTGTCGGTTCCCTGCAATCAATGAACGATATTTCTGCCTCGGCCCTGGCAGGTGCGACGATCGGGATCTAGGATGCGCTCGGCAACAGCGTCAACAAACTGTTGAATCAGCGCAGCGAACCCGAGGAAGAAGGACGTCGATGGCGACGGTGCCCAGTGTCTCCAACTCGATCACGGTGCGCCTGGAGGTGCCGGCCAGTGGCGGGGCGGTCAGCAACATCACGACGGCGGTGGAGTCCTCCGGCGGCTCGGTGACCGGCCTCGACGTCACCGCCTCCGGTCTCGAGTCGCTGCGGATCGACGTCACGGTGGCCGCCACCTCGGTGGCCCACGGCGAGGAGATCGTCGAGAAGCTGCGCGCGATCGACGGCGTGTCGATCGGCAAGGTCTCCGACCGCACCTTCCTGATGCACCTCGGCGGCAAGATCGAGATGTCCTCCAAGCTGCCGATCCGCAACCGTGACGACCTCAGCATGATCTACACCCCGGGCGTGGCCCGGGTCTGCATGGCGATCGCCGAGAACCCCGAGGACGCCCGCCGCCTGACCATCAAGCGCAACAGCGTGGCCGTGGTCACCGACGGCTCGGCGGTGCTGGGCCTGGGCAACATCGGCCCGCAGGCCGCGCTGCCGGTGATGGAGGGCAAGGCGGCGCTGTTCAAGCGGTTCGCCGGGATCGACGCCTGGCCGATCTGCCTGGACACCCAGGACGCCGACGAGATCGTGGCCATCGTCAAGGCGATCGCGCCCGGCTTCGCCGGCATCAACCTGGAGGACATCTCCGCGCCGCGCTGCTTCGAGATCGAGGCCCGGCTGCGCGAGGCGCTCGACATCCCGGTCTTCCACGACGACCAGCACGGCACCGCGATCGTGGTGCTGGCCGCGCTGACCAACGCGCTGCGGGTGGTCGGCAAGGAGATCGGCGACATCCGGGTGGTGATGTCGGGCGCCGGCGCCGCCGGCACCGCGATCCTCAAGCTGCTGCTGGCCGCGGGCGTGGAGCACGCCACGGTGGCCGACGTGCGCGGCGTGGTGCACAGCGGCCGGGACGACCTGAACGACTCGCTGCGCTGGATCGCCGAGCACACCAACCGCTCGGGGCGCACCGGCAGCCTCAAGGAGGCCGTGGCCGGCGCGGACGTGTTCATCGGGGTCTCGGCGCCGAACGTGCTGGACGGCGACGACATCGCCGCGATGGCCGACAACGCGATCGTCTTCGCGCTGGCCAACCCGGACCCGGAGGTCGACCCGGCGGTGGCCCGGCAGACGGCCGCGGTGGTCGCCACCGGCCGCAGCGACTTCCCGAACCAGATCAACAACGTGCTGGTCTTCCCGGGCGTCTTCCGCGGCCTGCTGGACGCGCAGAGCCGCACGGTCAACACCGAGATGATGATCGCCGCCGCCCGGGCGCTGGCCACCACGGTCACCGACGACCAGCTGAACGCCAACTACATCATCCCCAGCGTCTTCCACCCGGACGTGGCCAAGACGGTCGCCGCGGCCGTGCGGGAGGCCGCGCTGGCCGCCGGGGACTCCGCGGTCGGCTCCGGCCGCCCCACCCCGGGCATCGTCGGCACGCTGGACACGGCCGCCTTCCCGGTGGTCAAGCTCTAGTACGGACAACTCCTGAAGGGGCGGTATCGGGTCGGTCACCTGGCCGAATACCGCCCCTACCCGTCGGAGGTGGGCCCGAACCCTTGCGACACAAGGGGAAGGGCGTGTTTGGGCTTGTCCCCGTCAGGGCGTACGGTAGCCCTGCACGGGTCAGGCGTGTCCGACAAGTACGGAACGTCCCCCAACCACTCGGCGAGTCGTTCCCGACCGCCGCCCGCACCGGTGCACCGGTGCCGACGGAGCGTCACTGCTGCGTGGGGAGGGCGCCGTTCGGGGTGCACGGCCGGGACCCGATTGGCTTTCTCAGGGCCGGTAAGGGCAGGATGCGTTCCCAGGCAGGCACGTGTCAGTACTGGCACGGTGCGCGGCCCGGGTGCGAGCCGGGCCCCGACCACCAGCCGCCTGAACGAGCACCAGTGTGCGGACCAGCGGCCCTGCCGGGGCGGCTCCGGAGGGACGACCGACGGGCCCCCGCACACCGCAACGCGAACAGACCACAGGAGTACACATGAACCGCAGTGAGCTGGTGGCCGCTCTGGCCGACCGCGCCGAGGTGACCCGCAAGGACGCCGACGCCGTGCTGGCGGCCTTCGCCGAGGTCGTCGGCGAGGTCGTGGCCAAGGGTGACGAGAAGGTCACCATCCCCGGCTTCCTGACCTTCGAGCGCACCCACCGTGCCGCCCGGACCGCCCGCAACCCGCAGACCGGCGAGCCGATCCAGATCGCGGCCGGTTACAGCGCCAAGGTGAGCGCCGGTTCCAAGCTCAAGGAAGCCGCCAAGGGCGCCTGATCCACCCTGCAGCGGGGGCGGTCCGTCAGCGGACCGCCCCCGCTGTGCTGTTCCCGCCGGCGGGCCGCTCCGGCCTCATCATCCGCTCATCCGCGGGCTGCCAGGCTGTGCGGCATGAGCAAGCGCGTGTCGAACGGGCCGAACCCCCACCCCCCGCGCCGACTGCGCAAGGCCGGCGGCCTGCTGCTGGCCGCGCTCGCGGTGGTCGGACTGCTGCACCTGTTCCCGGCGGTGCCGGCGGCGGCGGACAGTCCGGCCACCCGCACCCCGCTGGGCCGGGTGGCGCACCGGACCGGCCTGGACCGGGGTCCGGCGCACGCGCTGCTCGCCGACCTGGTCCGCCGTCAGGCGCGCCACCACGACCGTCCGGGGCACCGCCCCGGGCACCGGCCCTGAGCCGCCGGTGACGGACCGCCGGCGCGTCCGCGCCGGTCGTGCCCGGGCACACCTGGCGGGGTGCCCGGACACCGAAGGGGCCGCCCTGGCGGGGGCGGCCCCTTCCTGCGTTCCCGGTGCCGGACGGCGGGTCAGACCGCGGCCAGCGCCTCCTGCTCGCTGGGCAGCTGGACGTGCGCGCCCAGCGCCCGCAGCTTCTGCAGGAAGTTCTCGTAGCCGCGGTTGATCAGCGAGATGCCGTGCACCGTCGAGGTGCCCTCGGCGGCCAGTGCCGCGATCAGGTAGGAGAAGCCGCCGCGCAGGTCCGGGATGACCAGCTCGCCGCCGAGCAGCTTGGCCGGTCCGGAGACCACCGCCGAGTGCAGGAAGTTGCGCTGGCCGAACCGGCACGGGGTGCCGCCCAGGCACTCGCGGTAGAGCTGGATGTGCGCACCCATCTGGTTCAGCGCCGAGGTGAAGCCCAGCCGGGACTCGTACACCGTCTCGTGCACGATCGACAGGCCGGCCGCCTGGGTCAGCGCGACCACCAGCGGCTGCTGCCAGTCGGTCTGGAAGCCGGGGTGCACGTCGGTCTCCAGCGCGATGGCGTTCAGCTCGCCGCCCGGGTGCCAGAACCGGATGCCCTCGTCGTCCACCGCGAAGGCGCCGCCGACCTTCCGGAAGGTGTTGAGGAAGGTCATCATCTCCAGCTGGCGGGCGCCGCGGACGTAGATGTCGCCCTTGGTGGCCAGCGCCGCGCAGGCCCAGGAGGCCGCCTCCAGGCGGTCCGGCAGCGCGCGGTGCTCGTAGCCGCCCAGCGCGTCCACCCCGGTGATCAGGATGGTCCGGTCGGTGCCCATCGAGATGATCGCGCCCATCTTCTGCAGCACGCAGATCAGGTCCACGATCTCCGGCTCGATGGCGGCGTTGCGCAGCTCGGTGTCGCCCTCGGCCAGCACGGCGGTGAGCAGCACCTGCTCGGTGGCGCCGACCGACGGGTACGGCAGCTCGATCTTGGTGCCGCGCAGCCGCTGCTGGGCCACCAGGTAGGTGCCCTGCGGGTGCTTCTCGATGGTGGCGCCGAACTGGCGCAGCACCTCGAAGTGGAAGTCGACCGGCCGGCCGCCGATGTCGCAGCCGCCCAGGCCCGGGATGAAGGCGTGGCCGAGCCGGTGCAGCAGCGGGCCGCAGAACAGGATCGGGATCCGCGAGGAGCCGGCGTGCGCGTCGATGTCGGCGACGTTGGCGCTCTCCACGTGCGAGGGGTCGAGGATCAGCTCGCCGTCCTCCTCGCCGCCGCGCACGGTGACCCCGTGCAGCTGGAGCAGGCCGCGGACCACCTTGACGTCGCGGATGTCCGGGACGTTGCGCAGTCTGCTGGGGCCCTGGCCGAGCAGGGCGGCCACCATCGCCTTGGGCACCAGGTTCTTGGCGCCGCGGACGCGGATCTCGCCTTCCAGCGGAGTTCCACCGTGGACCAGCAGGACGTCGTCGGTCATCGTTCTCGCAATCAGGGGGGTTTGCGGCCATGGCAGGGGCGCCACCTTCGGTAGATGGTAATGGCCGTCCCTTTGGTTCCCGGGCCGGGCGATGGTGATCATGGGCTCTCCGGGTGGCAGCCGGGGCGAACGGGTGAGCGAGGGTTTGCCCGACGGCGCGCCTGTTCGCGTTTCGGGGGCCCGTTGCCGCGCCGACTGCGGGATCATGTGGGCATGACCGCGGCCTCCTCCCACACCGGCCGACTGCTCGTGGCGACACCGGTGCTGACCGATCCGAACTTCGCGCGCGCGGTGGTGCTGCTGCTGGACCACGACGCGCAGGGGGCGCTCGGCGTGGTGCTCAACCGGCCGACCCCGGTGGAGGTCTCGGACGTGCTGGACGGCTGGGCCGACCTGACCGGGGACCCGCAGGTGGTCTTCCAGGGCGGGCCGGTGGGCCTGGACTCGGCGCTGGCGGTGGCGGTGGTGCCGGGCGAGCCCGGCCCCGATGACCCGCTGGGCTGGCGCCGGGTGCACGGGGCGATCGGTCTGGTCGACCTGGAGGCGCCGCCGCAGCTGCTGGCCGGGGAGCTGGGGGCGCTGCGGGTCTTCGCCGGGTACGCCGGCTGGACCCCGGGCCAGCTGGAGGCGGAGATCGCCGAGGGGGCCTGGTACCTGGTGGACGCCGAGCCGGGCGACCTGTCCTGCCACGACCCGGAGCGGCTGTGGCGCGCCGTGCTGCGCCGGCAGACCGGCGCGCTGGCGATGCTCGCCACCTACCCCGAGGACCCCACGCTCAACTGAGCCCGGGGCGCCGCGGGGCCGGCACCGGGCGCCGGGCGGCGGCGGTGAACAGCCCGCGCACCGTGGGCCAGACCGGTGCCAGCGGGTCGATCAGCTGGAAGTGGTCGGTGCCGGGCGGCTCGACCAGGGCGACCGGATCGCCGGCCGCCCGGGCCCGGGCGGCGAACGCGCGGCTCATCGCGAGCGGCACCTGCTCGTCCCGGTCGCCGTGCACCAGGGTGACCGGCACGCCCAGCGGGAGCAGCGCGGCCGGGTCGGCCAGCGCGTACCGCTCGGGGACCCGGTCGGCCGGGCCGCCGAGCAGGTCGTGCACCGCGTCGTCGCCCAGCCGCCAGGCGTCGCACAGGTCCAGGCAGCTGCAGCCGGCCAGCACCAGCACCGCGTCCGGCACCCGCTCGGTGCGCCAGGGCGAGCCGGCCGGCAGCCGGCGCCGCCCGGCCGCCCACAGCGCCAGCTGGCCGCCGGCCGAGTGGCCGGCCAGCACGGTGCGCCCGGTGACCGGGTGCGGCAGCGGCCCGGCCAGCAGGTCCAGCGCGGCGGCCACGTCGTCGAAGGTGTCCGGCCAGCCCGAGCGGCGGTACTCGGGCACCGCGACCAGCAGCCCGGCGGCGGCCAGCGCCGCGGCCAGCGGACCGGTGTGGCGGCGGTCGTACGCCGGCTGCCAGAAGCCGCCGTGCAGCAGCACCAGCAGCGGCGCGGGGCCCGGCCCGGGCGGCAGCCGCAGGTCCACCACCTGGTCGGGGTGGCCGCCGTAGCGCAGCGTCGCGTCGACCGGCGGGGCCGGGCGGGTCAGGACCTCACGGGTGTTCACGGACTCTCCCTCCGGTGCGGCTGACGGCGGGTCACGAGGTGCTGCGGAACTCCCACAGCTCCGGGTAGAACCGGGCCCGGGCGCGGGCGGCCAGGTGGTCGGCCCCGGAGCTGCCCCCGGTGCCGGGCCGGCGGCCGATCTGCCGCTCCACCACCAGCACGTGCCGGGCCCGCCAGAGCGACCAGGCCTGGTCGTGGTCGACCAGCGCCTCGGCCAGCTCGGCCAGCTCCTGCCCGGCCGGGTCGGCCTGCACCGCGGCCAGCGCGGCGCGCCGCTCGTCGGCCGTCATCACCGGGTGGCCGCCGAGCGCCAGCGCGGTGAGGAAGGCGTCCCACAGCGTCGGTTCGAGCAGCCGCTGGTCCAGCCGCCCGCGCTCGGCCCGGGTCAGCCAGTCCAGGTGCGCCACCCGTTCGGGCGAGGCCGGTCCGGAGAGCAGCTCGACCTCGTGGAACTGGGCGGACTGGGCGCCGCTCGCGGTGCCCAGGGCCGGGCGGAAGCCGAGGAACGCCTGCGGGCTCATGGTGTCCAGCAGCTCGATCGTGCCCATCAGCGCCCGTTCGATCTCCCGGCAGCGCTGCAGGGCCAGGCGGGCCGCCCGCGGCTCGCCGGCCAGCATCCGGTCCCGGGCCGCGGTCAGGTCGCGCAGCAGCAGCTGGAACCAGAGCTCGTGCACTTGGTGCACGGCGATGAACAGGTGCTCGTCGGTGCCGGCGGGCGGGCCGAGCGGGGACTGCAGGGCGAGCAGCAGGTCCAGGCGCAGGTAGCCGGCGTAGGTGGGGGTGTCGGTGGCTATCAGGCGAGTGGTCACGACAGGTCGTCCAGTTCGTCGAGCCCGCGGGCGGCGAAGGCCTCGCGGACACCGGGCAGGTCGAACGCCCCGACCGAGGCGCACAGGCGCAGCGTCGACCGGGAGATCTCGGAGAGCCGCCGGGCGCCGGCCGCGGGGCGGTAGCAGTCGGCGAGCACCGCCCGGGCGGTGTCCCGGTCCAGGCCGGCCAGCCGCAGCGAGTCGGCCACCGGGTCCAGGTCCCAGCTGAGCGCGGCGTGGATCAGCTCGGGCAGGGCCAGGGCGGCGGCGCGGCGCTCCGGCGGCGCCAGGCCGGCCCACAGCTCGGTGAAGAAGGCGGCGAAGAAGCGGTGGTGGCGGCCCTCGTCGCGGGCGTGGTCGCGCATCAGGTCGCGGACCGGCGCGACCACGGTCGGGTCGTTCGGCAGCTCGTTGAGGACCGCGGTGATCAGCGTCTCGAAGACCACCGCCTGCAGCAGGCCGGCCAGCACCGGCTGGTCCGGCAGCGGGCCGCGGGCCGCCCGCCGCAGCTGGGCGACGAAGCCGCCGTAGTCCCAGTCGGGGATCGCGATGCCGGTGGCACCGGAGATCTGGCGGGCCAGGTCCAGGCTGTACAGCGCGTGGTAGCCCTCGTCGCAGTAGATCTTGAAGGCGTCCTCGCGGAGCCCGCCGGCCAGGTCGAGGCCGGTGCGGCCGTTGGCGATCCGCTCGGCGGCGGAGTTCACCACCCGGGTCTCCAGGTGCGTGGTGGAGAGCAGGAACTGGTAGAGGTGGCGCACCGTCAGCTCGCGGCGCCGGGCGGGGTCGAGCCCGGCCACCGCGGGGTGGGCCAGGTGCGGCACCAGGGCCTCGGGGAAGAAGACCAGCCCCTGCTCGGCGCCCTCGTGGAACATCCGGCGCACTCCCGTGCGCACGCCCGCGTGCTGGTACCAGCGGTCCAGCGGGCCGGGTGCGGTGCTCATCGCGGGCTGCCCTCCGCTGCGGCCGCCCCGGTGCGCCGGGGCAGCGTGCCCAGCCGGGCCACCGCCTCGGCCACCAGGCCGGCGTCCAGCGGGTGGCAGAGCCGGAACCAGCCCGGCTCGGGGCTGTGGAAGGCCGCGCCGGGCAGGATGTTGACCCGCAGCCGGTCGGCGACGGTGCGCCACAGCTCCTGCTCGCCCGCGAAGCCGGGGGCCGGCAGCATCGGGCGCAGGTCGATCCAGAGCGAGCAGCCGGCCTCGGCGGGCAGGTGGCCGATGCCGTGCCGGGCCAACTGCGCCGCCGCGGCCGCGCAGGAGGCGGCCAGCCGGCGGCGGTTCTCGGCCAGGAAGGCGGCGGTGCGCACCGGGTCGGCGAGCAGCCGGGCCAGCACCGCCTGGGTGCCGGTGGAGACCGGGGCGAAGTAGGCCAGCGCACGGGCCGCGGCCAGCACCTCGGGGTCGGTGCTGTGCAGCACCCCGGCCTTGAAGCCGGGCAGGCCGAAGTCCTTGGCGAAGCCCCAGACGGTGTGCACCCGCTCGCCGCCGACCGCCTCCAGCGCGGTGAACGGACGGCTGCCGAAGACCGAGTGGGCGTAGATCTGGTCGCCGATCAGGTGCACCCGGTGCGCGGCGGCCAGCTCGACCAGGTCGCGCAGCAGGTCGGCCGGGTGGACCAGGCCCAGCGGGTTGGCCGGGGTGGCCAGCGCGATCGCCCGGACGGTGGCGCCGGCCCGGGCGGCGAGCCGCAGGGCCCGGTCGATCGGTTCCAGCTCCAGCGCGAAGCCCGTCCCGGACCGCAGCGGGGCCGGGACCAGCCGGGCGCCGGAGCGGCCGCCGAGGTCGGTGTCGAAGGCGCCGTAGTACGGGGCGGGCAGCACGATCGCCTCGCCCGGGTCGCAGAGCACGCTGGCGATCACGTCCAGCGCGGCACTGGCCCCGCTGACCAGCACCAGGTGCTCGGGATCGACCGGCGCCCCGTAGGTCCCGGTCAGCAGGGCGGCGATCCGTTCGCGCAGCAGCGCGGTGCCGTGCAGCGGGGCGTAGCGCGTCTCCTGCTCGGTGACCGGGGGCAGCTCGGCCGCCCAGGCGGTGAGCAGGTCGCCGAGCAGCCGGTTCTCGGCGGTGCCCAGGTTGAGGTAGCCGTCCGGCCGCTCGATCGGGTGATAGGGGGTGGCCTCGGCCCGGAAGTGGGCCTCGGCGATGGCGGGGCTGGCGGCGGCCAGCGCCGCCGCGGTGCGGGAGACCATCGGTTCCTCTCCTGGGGGCGTCAGCGGTCCTGGCCGGTCAGCAGGCCGGGGTGGACGCCCAGGCCCATCGAGGCGTCGATCACCGCGCCGTGCAGCAGGGTGGCCTCCGGGCCGGCCAGCCAGAAGATCAGCGCGGCCACCTCGGCCGGGTCGATCAGCCGGCCGCGCGGCAGCCGGTGCAGCAGCTCGGCCCGGGCGGCGGGGGCGAGCGGGTCGAGCGTGCTGGCCTCGAACATGCCGGTCTCCACCGCGCCCGGGCAGACCGCGAAGACCTCCACCGGCTGGTGCGCCAGCTCGGCCGCGAGCTGTTTGGTGAGGTGGCCCAGGGCGGCCTTGCTCATGCCGTCGGCCAGCCGGAAGCCGGGGAACTGGGCGACCCCGCCGCCGACGCTGGAGACGTTGACGATCTTTCCGTGGCCCTGGTCGAGCAGCTGCGGCAGCAGCTCCCGGATCAGCCAGAGCGGGCCCAGCGCGTTGATCCGCAGCATCGCCTCGTCCCGCTCGTGCTGGCCCGGGCCGGCGTAGCGGGCCACCGTGGCGGAGCCGACCGCGGCGTTGTTCACCAGCACGTCGACCTCACCGGGGAGCTCGTCCAGCAGCCGCCGGTGGTCGGCCCAGTCGCCCTGGTCGAACGGGAAGGCGCGGACCTCGCCCGGATGGTGGCGGGCGGCGTGGTCGACCAGCTCGGCGGCGCGGTCGGCGCCCAGCCGGTAGGTGAACCAGACGTTGTCCCCGGCCCGGGCGAAGCGTTCCACGCAGGCACGTCCGATTCCGGCCGAGCCCCCCGTGATGAGTACGTTCCGTGTCGTCATCTGCAGCCCCTCCCGGGGCAGGCTGCCGGTGGCAGCGGCGGGCATTGGCTTGACTGATGGTGTCAAACCGTTTGACAGGCGACAAGGGGCGGAGTTGACACTCTGCGGCCGGTCACTGTGGGCGCCGCACCGGTCACGGGGGTCCGTTTCGCGCGCCACCCCCATAGACTTGGCGCCCATGAGCACTCTTGAGCCCGAGCGCGGCCTCGGTACCGGCACCCTGGTCGAGCCCGTCCCGCAGGTGTCCAACGGCGACGGTGACCACGAGCGCTTCGCGCACTACGTCCAGAAGGACAAGATCATGGAGAGTGCGCTCTCCGGGTCCCCCGTGGTGGCGCTCTGCGGCAAGGTCTGGGTGCCCGGGCGGGACCCGAAGAAGTACCCGGTCTGCCCGATGTGCAAGGAGATCTACGACGGCATCGGCGGCGGTGGCGACAAGGGCGGCGACAACGGCGGCGGCGAGTAGCCGTTCGATCTTCCCCCCAGTGGTCTATGCCACTGGGGTCGGCGCGGGGCAGGATGGTCCGCATGGACCTGATCCCCGCGCCGTTGTCCGTCCGCTTCGACCCGTCCGCCCGGCTGCGACTGGACGCCGCGACCACGCTGGGCGGCGGTCCCGGCACCGAGCGCGCCGAGGCCTGGCTGCGCGCGCGGCTGGGCGCCGCCGGCGGCCTGCCGCTGCGCTGGTCGGCGGACCCGGTGGTCGCGCTGGCGCTGGACGGCGGGTTGGCGCCCGAGGAGTACCGGATCGTGGTGGACGCCGAGCGGGTGCGGATCACCGCGGGCTCCGCGGCGGGCGCGCAGTGGGCGGTGGAGACGGTGCGCCAGCTGCTCGGCCCGGCCGCCTTCCGGTGCGCCCCGGTGGCCGGCGCCGACTGGTCGCTGCCCCAGGGCGAGGTCCACGACCGGCCGCGGTTCGGCTGGCGCGGGGTGCTGCTCGACGTGGCCCGGCACTTCCTGCCCAAGGCCGACCTGCTGCGCTACGTGGACCTGCTGGCCGCGCACAAGCTCAACGTGCTGCACCTGCACCTGACCGACGACCAGGGCTGGCGGTTCGAGGTCAAGCGCTACCCGCGGCTCACCGGGGCGGGCGCCTGGCGGGAGCGCTCGATGGTCGGCTACCGCGCCGCCGAGCGCCGCGACGACCGCCCGCACGGCGGCTACTACACCCAGGACGACCTGCGCGAGCTGGTCGCCTACGCGGCGGACCGGGGCATCACCGTGGTCCCCGAGATCGACCTGCCCGGCCACACCCAGGCCGCCATCGCCGCCTACCCCGAGCTCGGCAACACCGACGTGGTGGACACCGCGGCGCTGGGCGTGTGGACCGACTGGGGCGTCAGCCCGAACGTGCTGAACGCCGCCGACGCCACGCTGGCCTTCTTCGAGGGGGTGCTGGAGGAGCTGCTGGCGGTCTTCCCCTCGGAGTTCGTCCACCTGGGCGGGGACGAGTGCCCCAAGGAGCAGTGGCGGGCCAGCGCCGCCGCGCAGGCCCGGATCGGGGAGCTGGCGCTGGCCGACGAGGACGAGCTGCAGAGCTGGATCATCCAGCACTTCGACCGGTGGCTGGCCGAGCGCGGGCGCCGGCTGATCGGCTGGGACGAGATCCTGGAGGGCGGGCTCGCCAAGGGGGCCGCGGTCTCCTCCTGGCGCGGCTTCGCCGGCGGGATCGCGGCGGCGCGGGCCGGGCACCAGGTGGTGATGTGCCCGGAGCAGCACGTCTACCTGGACCACCGGCAGGCCGACGGGCCGGACGAGCCGATCCCGGTCGGCTTCGTGCGCACCCTGGAGGACGTGTACCGGTTCGAGCCGGTGCCGCCGTCGCTGGATCCGGTGAGTGCCCGTCAGGTGATCGGCACCCAGGCGAACCTGTGGACGGAGTTCATGGACGACGCCCGGGACGTCGACTACCGGGCCTTCCCGCGGCTGGCCGCCTTCGCCGAGGTGGCCTGGTCCGACCTGCCGACCGACCCCGAGCGGCGCGACTACGCCGGCTTCGCGGCCCGGATGGCGGGCCATTACCCGCGGTTGGACGCGCTCGGCGTGGCCTACCGGCCGCCGGCCGGTCCGCACCCCTGGCAGCGCCGGCCCGGCGTGGTCGGCCGGCCGATCGACGGGCCGCCGCCGGCGCGCTGAACCGGGGATCGATCGTTCTGGAACCTTTCGCCCGGCACGGGCGTCAAGAACAGGTGAACATCCGGTCACTTTCCGGGGGGATGTGCCCAAAAAGTGACCGGATCGTCCTGTACCCCGACGGCGATCACCGTGCGCGATGTGCCAGAGTTGCCCGACCCGGTGGGCTGCTTCTGTTCGGCCGCCCATCGCCCGTACGCTACGGGCGGTGCCGCGAGTGCGCGGCGCCGACGGACCCGGCCGGCCCGGTGGTCGGTCACAACGGCTGAGCGCGGCCCAGGAGAGTGGAGCACGGTGGGATCCAGGTGAACCGGACGATCATGCTGCCGACCTCCCTCGACGAGGCCGTCGAGGCGCTCGGGGCCTCGCCCGCCGCCGTCCCGGTGGCCGGCGGCACCGACCTGATGGAGGCGGTCAACGCCGGCCGGCTGCGCCCGGCCGCGCTGCTCGGCCTGGGGCGGATCACCGAACTGCGCGGCTGGCGCTACGAGGACGGCGGTACCGCCGTGCTGGGCGCCGGCCTGACCCTGGCCCGGATGGACCGCCCCGACTTCGCCGCGCTGATCCCCGCGCTGGCCGACGCCGCGCGCACCGCCGGCCCGCCGCAGACCCGCAACGTCGGCACCCTGGGCGGCAACATCGCCACCAACGCGGCGGTCGGCGACACCCTGCCGGTGCTGGCCGCGCTGGAGGCCGTGGTGACCCTGGCCCGGGTCGGCGGTACCCGCGAGGTGCCGGTCAGCCACCTGCTCACCGGTCACGACCCGATCCGCCCGGGCGAGTTGCTCACCTGGGTGCGGGTGCCGCTGCTGCACGCCCCGCAGGTCTTCCTCAAGGCCACCGGACGCAGCGGCCCGGCCCGCGCCACCGCCTCGGTGGCGGTGGTGCTCGACCCGGCCCGGCGCGGGGTGCGCTGCGCGGTCGGCGCGGTCGCGCCGGTCCCGCTGCGCCCGTTGGAGGCCGAGGCCTGGGTGGCCGGCTGCATCGACTGGTCGGCCCGCGGCGAGGAGGGCGCGCGCACCATCGACCCGGCCGCCGCGGCCGCCTTCGGCGAGTACGTGGCGAGCGCCTGCGTGCCGGACGGCTACGGCGCCGACCCGATGGCGGCGCCGATCGGCGAGGGGCCGACGCCGGCGGCCACGGCACTACGGCGTACCGTGGCGGTGCTGGCCCGCCGGGCACTGGGAAGGGCACTGAAGTGACGGCCGAGCAGATCGCGGACCTGACGACCGCGTCGACGAACCACCCCGCTCCGTCGGGGGACCCGCGTCCGACCACCTCCTACGTCCTGCGGGTGAACGGCTTCGAGCGGCCGGTGGCCGACGCCTGGATCGGGGAGAGCCTGCTGTACGTGCTGCGCGAGCGGCTCGGGCTGGCCGGCGCCAAGAACGGCTGCGAGCAGGGCGAGTGCGGGGCCTGCTCGGTGCAGGTGGACGGCCAGTTGGTGGCCGGCTGCCTGGTCCCGGCGGCGCTGGCCGCCGACTGCGAGATCAGCACCGTGGAGGGCCTGTCGGCCGGCGGTGCGGCCAGCGACGTCCAGCAGGCGCTGGCCGAGTCCGGCGCGGTGCAGTGCGGCTACTGCACGCCGGGGATGGCGATGGCGGTGCACGACCTGCTGCAGCGCAACCACCGCCCCAGCGAGGTGGAGGCCCGGCAGGCGCTGTGCGGCAACCTGTGCCGGTGCACCGGGTACCGCAGCGCGCTGGCGGCGGTCCAGACGGTGGCCGACCAGCGGGCGGCGACGGTGCTGGCGGCCGAGCAGGCCGCGGAGCAGGCGGCCGCCGAGGCGGCCGGGGCGGCCGCGGCGGAGGGTTCGGCCGAGCCGGCCGCCGTGCCGACGCCCGCCGAGGAGCAGCCGGAGGAACTGCCGGTCTACCAGGACGCCTGGACCGGGACGGCCCCCGCCGGCGAGGTGCCGGTCTTCGACGAGGGCTGGATCAGCGCCGACGAGCACCCGGGCGTCACCGCCGCCGGCACGGGCGTCGGGGTGATCCCGGCGCAGGGCTACGACCCCACGGCCTACGGCTACGGCCCGGGCACCTCCTACGACGGAGCGGGCTACGAGCCGACCCCGACCCACGGCACCAGCGCCCCGTTCGACGGCACGCCCGCACCGGGCACCCCGTACGAGCCGACGCCCGCGCACGGCACCGCGTACGAGGGCACCCCCAGCCACGGCACCGCGTACCCGGCGGCCCCGCCGTACGCCGCCGGCCCGTACGCCGCGGCCCCCTACCCTGGCACGGCCTACGAGGGCATCGGCTACCCCGGCACGCCCGCGCACGGCGTCCCGGCCCAGCCCACGCCCTTCGACGGCACGGTCTACGAGACCACCCCCAGCCCGGCCGAGGACGACCACGCATGACCACCGACGCACCCGCGCCCGAGGCACCCGCCACGCCGTTCGGCCTGGGCACCTCCCCGCTGCGCACCGACGCGCTGCCCAAGGCCCTGGGCATCTACCCGTACGCCGCCGACCTGTGGGCCGAGGGCCTGCTGTGGGGCGCGGTGCTGCGCTCGCCGCACCCGCACGCCCGGATCCGGGCGGTCGACACCTCGGCCGCCCTGGCGATCCCCGGGGTGCACGCGGTGGTGACCGCCGCCGACCTGCCCGCCCCCGCCGCGGCCGGGGAGCGGCCGGTGCTGGCCGACGGGCTGGTCCGCCACCACGGCGAGCCGGTGGCCGCGGTGGCCGCCGACCACCCGGACACCGCCCGGCTGGCGGCCGCCGCGATCGTGGTCGACTACGAGCTGCTGGAGCCGCTGACCGACCCCGAGCAGGCGTTCACCGGCCCGGCGCTGCACCCCAACGGCAACCTGCTGCGCCACCTGCCGCTGCGCCACGGCGACCAGGAGGTGGTCGGCGAGGTGGTGGTCGAGGGCCTCTACCAGGTGGGCCGGCAGGACCCGGCGCCGATCGGTGCCGAGGCGGGCCTGGCGGTGCCGCGCCCGGACGGCGGGGTCGAGCTGCACCTGTCCTCCACCGACCCGCACGGCGACCGGGACGCGGTGGCCGCCCGGCTGGGCCTGGACGTGGACCGGGTGCGGCTGGTGGTGACCGGCGTGCCCGGTGCCACGGCGGACCGCGAGGACCTCTCCTTCCAGGTCACCCTGGCGCTGCTGGCGCTGCGCACCGGGCGGCCGGTGAAGATGACGCTGACCCGCGAGGAGTCGTTCCACGCGCACGCCGCCCGGCACCCCGCGCTGCTGAGGTACCGCCACCACGCCGACGCCCAGGGCAAGCTGGTCAAGGTGGAGGCGCAGATCCTGCTGGACGGTGGCGCCTACGCCGAGGTGTCGGCCGAGGCGCTGGCCGCCGCCACCGCCTTCGCGGTGGGCCCCTACGTCTGCCCGAACGTCGCGGTGGACGCCTGGGCCGTGCGCACCAACAACCCGCCGGCCGGCCGGATGCGCGGCGAGGGGGCGCTGCAGTCCTGCTTCGCGCACGAGTCGCAGCTGGACCTGCTCGCGGCCCGGCTGGGCCTGGACCCGTTGGAGATCCGCCGGCGCAACGCGCTGGCCACCGGTGACGGGCTGCCGACCGGACAGGCCGTCACCTGCCCCGCCCCGGTGGCCGCGCTGCTGGACGCGGTGGCCGAGGTGCCGCTGCCCGCGCTGCCGCTGGACGAGCCGGACACCGACTGGCTGCTGCCCGGCGGCCCGGGCGGCGCCGGCGACCCGTCCGCGGTGCGGCGCGGGATCGGCTACGCGCTCGGCATGTGCCACATGCTCGGCGCGGAGGGCGCGGACGAGGTCGCCACCGCGACGGTGCGGATCAGCGGTGGCAGCGCCACCGTGATCTGCGCGGCGGTGGACGCCGGTCAGGGCTTCGCCACGCTCGCCCGGCAGATCGTGCAGTCGGTGCTCGGGGTGGCCGAGGTGTACGTCGCGCCGGTGGACAGCGACCAGTCGATCGCCGGTCCCGCGGCCCGCGGGCGGCACACCTGGGTCTCCGGCGGTGCGGTGGAGAAGGCCGCGCTGATGGTCCGCCACCAGCTGCTGGCCCCGATCGCGGCCGACTTCGGCATGTCGGTGGAGCTGCTCTCGATCGCCGACGGCAAGATCACCTCGTACGACGGGGTGCTCGGCATGCCGGTGGGCGAGGCGCTGGAGGGCAAGGAGCTGTGGGCCACCGCGCAGTGCCGCCCGCACCCGACCGAGGCGCTGGACGAGGCGGGCCAGGGCGACGCCTTCGTGTCGATCGCGTTCTGCGTGATGCGCGCGGTGGTGGACGTGGACATCGAGCTCGGCGCGGTCCGGGTGGTGGACGTGACGGTGGCCCAGGACGTGGGCCGGGCGCTCAACCCGGGGCAGATCGAGGACCGGATCGAGGCGGGCGTGGCCCAGGGCATCGGCGCGGCGCTGCTGGAGGACCTGCGGACCAGCGGCGGCGTGCTGCTCAACCCCTCGCTGACCGGCTACCGCCTGCCCACCGCGCTGGACACCCCCGAGGTCCGGGTGGCCGCCCTGCTGGAGGAGCGCGACGTGGTCGCCACCTTCGGCGCCAAGGCGGTCAGTGCCGTCCCCGCGGTGGTCGCCCCGGCGGCGATCGCGGCCGCGGTGCGCGCGGCGACGGGTCTGCCGGTGGGCCGGCTGCCGATCCAGCCGCAGGACGCGGTGGTGGCGTAGGTCCGGCCGGTCCCCGGGTCCGCCCGGCTCCCGCCGGCCCGCGGACCGGGAGCCGCCCGGTCCGTCGGGCCCGCCGCCGGGAATGCGGCGGAATGCGGCGGTCGGCGGCGGGAATGCGGAAAATCCGGTCGGCGGATGCGCGGACCGGACATTCCGTGGAGGCCATGACGGGAATCGAACCCGTGTAAACCGTTTTGCAGACGGTTCCCTGAACCACTCGGGCACATGGCCATTGACGGTGCGTCAGTGGTGGCGACAACACCAGGAGGAGGCGGTGCGGGTCATGGCACTGGCTCCTCTCCGGGTCGGTGGGGCGGGAATTCCGTCGGGCTGACAGGAATGATTTTATGCGTCACCGGGCGGGTCCGGTCAATGGCCGAATGTGACGGCTGCATGAAGTCCTAGGACCAAAGGTCAGGAGTCAAACTGCCTGATGGGTCTTACGATGTCAGCCATGACCACCACCGATGCCACCCCCCTGCTGCCCGCCGCCGAGGCCGACGAGGGCGGCGTGCTCGGGGCGCGGTACCGGGCGCTGACGCTCGGCATCGTCTCGGTGGTGCTGCTGCTGGCCTTCGAGGCGACGGCGGTGAACACCGCGATGCCGGTGGCCGCGCGCGAGCTGCACGGGCTCGGGCTCTACGCCTTCGCGTTCTCCGGGTACTTCACCAGCACCCTGTTCGCCATGGTGCTCGCGGGGGAGTGGTGCGACCGGCGCGGTCCGACGGCGCCGCTGTTCGGCGGGATCGGGGTGTTCGCGGTGGGCCTGGTGGTGGCCGGCACGGCGGACCGGATGTGGACCTTCGTCGGCGGCCGGGCGGTCCAGGGCCTGGGCGGCGGGCTGGTGATCGTCGCGCTGTACGTGGTGGTGGGCCGGGCCTACCCGGAACGGCTGCGCCCGGCGGTGTTCGCGGCCTTCGCGGCGGCCTGGGTGCTGCCCTCGATCGTCGGGCCGCTGGTCTCCGGCACGGTGACCCAGCAGCTGGGCTGGCGCTGGGTGTTCCTGGCGGTGCCGGCGCTGGTGGTGCTGCCGCTGGCGGTGATGGCCCCGGCGCTGCGCCGGGCCGAGCACGCGCAGCCGCCGGCCGCTGGCGGGGCGCTCGACCGCACCCGGATCGGGCTGGCCGCGATGGCGGCGTGCGGGGCGGGGCTGCTGCAGTACGCGGGGGAGCGCCGGGACCTGCCCGCGCTGCTGCCGCTGGCGGCCGGCCTGGCCCTGCTCGGGCCCGCGGTGCTGCGGCTGCTGCCGCCCGGCACGCTGCGGTCCGGGCGCGGGCTGCCCACGGTGATCCTGCTGCGCGGGGTGGCGGCCGGGGCGTTCATCGCCGCGGAGTCGTTCATCCCGCTGATGATGGTGACCGAGCGGCACCTGTCGCCGACCCTGGCCGGGCTGACCCTCACCGGCGGCGGGCTCAGCTGGGCGTTCGGCTCCTGGCTGCAGGGCCGGCCCGGCGCCGAGCGGTACCGCGAGGGGTTGATCCGGCTCGGGTTCGTGCTGACCGCGGTGGCCATCGCGGGTGCCGCACTGGTGCTCTGGCCGGCCGCGCCGACCTGGACCGCGGCGGTGGCCTGGACCGTCGGCGGGCTCGGCATGGGGGTCTCGATCGCCAGCATCAGCGTGCTGATGCTGAAGCTCTCCCCGCCGGCGGCGGCCGGGGCCAACTCGGCCTCGCTGCAGATGTCCGACGCACTGGGCAACGTGCTGCTGGTCGGCCTGGCGGGGGTGCTGTTCGCGGCGCTGGGCGGCGGCTCGGTGGCGGGTGCCGCGGCCGGCATCGGTGCCCGCGGCGCGTTCGCGGTGATCTTCGCCGTGATGACGGGGGTGGCGCTGGTCGGCGCCGCGCTGGCCGGGCGGGTCCGCCCGCACCCGGCCGGCTGATCCCCCGTCGGGCCGGCGGCGGTCAGACGTCGCGCCGCCGCCGGTGGTGGTGCACCACGGCCGCGGTGGCGGTGCCCAGCAGGGTGATCCCGGCCAGCGTCTCCGGCAGGTCGACGCCGGTGCTGCCGCCGAGGCCGGCGTGGCTCGGGCCCTGCGGGGTCAGGTGGCCGGCCTCCTCGTGGTCGCCGCGGCCCGGGTCGCCGTGCACGGTGAAGGTGGTGGCGACCCGGCTCCTGGTCACCGTGGTGCACTCCACCGTGACGTCGTAGACACCGGGGCGGGCGTGCTCGGGCACCGTGGCGATCGCGCCCACCAGGCCGCGCAGCGAGCCCAGCTTCACCGCCGGGATGTCGTCGCCGTCGGCGTGCTCGCGCGAGCGGAAGGTGGCGGTGCCGCCGGCGCTGTCGCAGTTGCCGCCGTCGAAGACGGCGAACTGGCTGCCGGGGGTGACCGGGTCCGGCTCGATGACGACCGGGTTGGCGGCGGCGGGGCCGGCCCCGGCCAGGCCCACGGCCAGGGCGAGCAGGGCGCCGGCGGCGAAGTGACGAGCACGCATGGTTGGGACTCCACGGGGCGCGGCCACGGGGTCGTCCCCGTGCGAAGGAAGTAGGCGATACCGCGTCCTGAGAACCAGGGGACGGCCGGCGGGCCGGGCCCGCACCCGCAACCCGCCCGTCCCCGACCCGGAAAACCCGCCGCTACCTGGGGTGATGCCCGCTCACCCGGGGTAGCGCCGAATGGGGACCGGGGCGCTAGCGCCCGGTGCCGAGGAAGCCCGCCCAGCCGCCGGCCGGCGACTCGCCCGGGCCGAGGGTCTGCAGCTTGCGCAGCACCGCAGGGTCCTGCACCTCAAGCCACTGGACCAGCTGGCGGAACGAGACCAGCCGCACCTCGGGCTTGTCGGCGATGGTGCGCAGCACCTCCTCCACCGCGTTCATGTAGATCCCGCCGTTCCACTGCTCGAAGTGGTTGCCGATGTACATCGGCGCGCGGTTGGTGGTGTAGGCGCGGTCGAAGCCGGCCAGGTAGGAGTCCCGGGCCTGCCGCTGCCAGGAGTCCTGCATCACCGGGTTGCCCTTGGTGTTGTCGCCGGACTGGTTGTACATGATGTTGTAGTCCATCGAGAGCACCTGGAAGGAGTGCCCGGGGAACGGGATGGACTGCAGCGGCATGTCCCACAGCGAGCCGTTCTGGATCTTCTGCGGCCAGACCTGCAGCCCGCCGGGCCCGCTGCTGTCGTACTTCCAGCCGCGCGCGGCGGCGGTGGGCAGCAGGCCGCGCTGGCCCTCCAGGCACGGGGTGCGGCCGCCGATCAGCTCCTTGCGGTAGTCGAAGGGCAGTGCCGGCAGGTCGGTGAAGCCGGTGTTGGTGCGCCAGTTCATCACGAAGTCCATCGCCTGCTGGATCTCGCTGTCCCAGTCGTCCGGGGACCACCGCCCGCCGCCGTTGGCCCCGCAGAAGTGCCCGTTGAAGTGGGTGCCGATCTCGTGGCCGTCCAGCCAGGCGGCGCCGATCTGGGTGAGCGTGTCGCGGATGTGGCGGTCCTCCAGGTAGCCGATGTCGGAGGCGCCGATCCGGTGCTGCGGCGGGCGGTAGAGGTCCTTCTTGTCCTCCGGCAGGGTGTAGATCCCGCTGAGGAAGAAGGTCATCGAGGCGTTGTGCTCGTTGGCCAGGGTGCGGAACCGGGTGAAGAGCTTGTTGTCCAGCTCGCCCGCGCCGTCCCAGGAGAACACCACGAACTGCGGCGGGCGCTGGCCCGGCTCCATCGGCTGGGGCAGCGGCTGGTGCGGCTGCGGCCCGGTGTCCGAGGTGGACCCGTCGCCGATCATGGTGGCCGGCGGCTTGGCGGGGGTGGGCGAGGCCGGGGAGCCGGAGGGCAGCGGGACCGCCCCGGCGGCGTCGGCCTTGCTGGTGGCGGTGGTCCCCCGCGGGGCGCAGCCGGCGGCCACCGCGGCGGCGGTGGCGGCGCCGGCTGCGAGCAGGCTGCGGCGGGACAGGGTGTCCGGCTGGGCGGGGGCGGTCGGCGCGGCGGGCACGTCGTTCAAGGCGAGCTCTCCAGAGTCCGGGAGGGAACGTCGGCGCGGTGCCGGCGCGACGGGGGCCCAACGGCGCGAGCTGGCAGGGGAGGTGGCGAACTGTCGGCTGAATGTCCGTTATGGGCTATTTGTGCGTTCCAGGATGGCACGGGGCGGCCCGCCGCGACGGCAGCGCGGTGACCTTCCGCCCGTAAGAACCAGCCGATCGGCGTGTCGATTCGCGACGGAGATCAGTAGATCATCTGATTGGACGACAGAAGCGGGAGGAGCGCGGAGCAATGTGGCAGTCGGTGGTGGACGCCTACCACTCGCGCATCGTGGAACCGGGCCGCCAGCCGCTCTTCCTGCTGCTGGTCGGTCTGATCAGCGCCTTCCTGTTCATCCGGTTCAGCACCCGGATGATCCGCCGCGGCACCTCCTGGTGGCCCGGCAACGTCACGCCCGGCGGCCTGCACATCCACCACGTGGTGTTCGGCCAGGCCCTGATGCTGGTGGCCGGCGTGGGCGGGTTCACCGTGCACGGGCTGACCAGCCACACCCGCGAGCTGCTGGCGTTCTGCTTCGGGATCGGCTGCGGGCTGGTGCTGGACGAGTTCGCCCTGGTGCTGCACCTGGAGGACGTCTACTGGAAGGAGCAGGGCCGCAAGTCGGTGGACGCGGTGATCCTCGCGGTCGCGGTGATCGCGCTGCTGCTGGTCGGCGAGCTGCCGCTGGGCGGCTTCCTGGCCGGCAAGCCGTCCGTCGAGCGCTTCGTGGGGGCCGCGGTGCTGCTCGCGCTGGTCAGCGTCACGCTGCTCAAGGGCAAGCTGTGGACCGGCCTGATCGGCGTGATGCTGCCGCTGCTGGCGGTGGTCGGCGCGGTCCGGCTGGCCCGCCCCGGCAGCCCGTGGGCCCGCTGGCGGTACCGCAGCCGCCCGCGCCGGATGGCCCGGGCCGAGCGGCGCGAGGCCCGGCTGCACCGCCGGGTCACCGCCGCCAAGGTGGCCGCCTACAACCTGCTGGCCGGCGCCCCGGACACCGGCGCGGAGAGCGCCGCCCCCGCGGCCCCGGCGCCCGCCGCGGCGGGGGCGGTGCGGCCGGCACCGCCCGTGGGCCCCTGGCGCCGGCGGCTCGGCGGCTGGGCCGAGTGGTACCTGCGGATCGCGGCCGCGCTCAACCTGCTGGCCGGGTTGATCGCGCCGTTCCGCGAGCGGGTGGAGCGGGCCAACAGCGGCGAGTTCTTCACCCCGGTGCTGATGACCGCCGGCTTCACCGCCGCGCTGTTCGCGGCCCTGCTCGCGGTGATGATGCGCCGCAAGAAGCGGGCCGCCTGGATCGTGGCCACCACCGTGGTGGCGCTGTACGCGGCGCTGTTCGGGCTGGCCCTGCTGGTCCAGCCGGAGGACCGCGCGCACCCGTTCAACTGGGTCTCCGCCTCGCTCACCCTCGCCCTGCTGGTCGCCCTGCTGCTCAGCCGGCCCGCCTACCAGGTGCGCGGCGCCCCCGGGAACGTGCTGGTCGGGCTCACCTGCGCGGTGCTCGGCGGGGCGCTGGTGATCGGCCTGGGCGCGGTGCTGATCCGGGCCAGCGCGGCGCCGCCCGCCCCGGACTGGGACGACAGCGTGCGGTACGCCGCGATCCGGCTCTTCACCACCTCCGGCTTCGGCGAGGTGGTGCCGACCGTGACGGTGGGCCGCTGGGCCGACCTGGCGATCAACGTGCTGGGCGCCGCGCTCTTCCTGCTGGTGCTGCGGGTCTTCTTCCGCTCCCCGCGCGGGCGGGTGTGGCTGCAGCCGCAGGACGAGCAGCGGCTGCGCGCACTGCTGGAGCGGCACGGCGCCCGCGACTCGCTCGGCTACTTCGCGCTGCGCCGGGACAAGGCGGTCTGCTGGTCGCCGTCCGGCAAGGCGGCGGTGCTCTACCGGGTGGTCAACGGGGTGGCGCTGGCCTCCGGCGACCCGATCGGCGACCCGGAGGCCTGGCCGGGCGCGATCGAGCGGTGGCGGGAGCTGGCCCGGGCCAACGCCTGGGTGCCGGCCGTCACCGGCGCCGGCGAGCAGGGCGCCACCAGCTACCGGCGCACCGGTCTGAAGGCGCTGGAGTTCGGTGACGAGGCGATCGTGGAGGTGGCCGGCTTCAGCCTGCAGGGCCGCTCGATGCGGACCCTGCGGCAGGCCCACAACCGGGTCCGCAAGGCCGGCTACCGGGCGGTGATCCGCCGTCACCGGGACATCCCGGCGGCCGAGCTGGCCGAGTTGGTCCACCTGGCCGACGCCTGGCGGCACGGGCGCACCGAGCGCGGCTACACCATGGCGCTGGGCCGGCTCGGCGATCCCGCCGACGGCGACTGCCTGCTGGCCGAGTGCCGGGACGAGAACGACCGCACCTGCGCGCTGCTCAGCTTCGTCCCGTGGGGTGCGCACGGGCTGTCGCTGGACCTGATGCGCCGTGACCGGGAGTCCGAGAACGGCCTGGTGGAGTTCCTGGTCACCGAACTGCTGCAGCGCGCGGGGGAGGGCGAGCAGCCGATCACCCGGGTCTCGCTCAACTTCGCCATGTTCCGCTACGTCTTCGAGGCCGGCGGCAAGCTCGGCGCGGGGCCGGTGCTGCGGCTGTGCCGCGCGGTGCTGCGGTTCCTGTCCCGGTGGTGGCAGCTGGAGTCGCTGTACCGGGCCAACGCCAAGTACCAGCCCGCCTGGGAGCCGCGGTTCGTGCTCTACGAGAAGTCCTCCGAGCTGCCGGTGATCGCCGTGGCCAACGGGATGGCCGAGGGTTTCCTGGTCCGGCCGCGGCTGCTCGGCGGCCGCCCACCGCGGCGCGCGGGCGCTCACCCGGCCGGCGGCGCAACCGATGCGCCCGCGGCCGCGTCCGGTTTGGCTGGACGGGCGCAGTGATCCGTCCGGAAGCGCACAACGGAAGCGGGAACGACGTGGGCGGGCAACGCGGCCCCTGGTCATCGGCGGTGGTGCTGGCCGCCGCCGTGCTGCTGGGCGCCCACCTGGTGCACGACGGCACCGGCGGGCACCGCCCGCCCGCCCCGGCGCCGGACCAGGCGCCGGAGGACGGGGTCACCGCCGCAGCACTCAGCGGCACCCCGATGTCGGCCGCCGACCCGGTGCGGCTGCGGATCCCCGCGATCGGGGTGGACGCCCCGGTGACCGGCGTCGGTCTGGACCCGCAGGGCCACCTGGCCACCCCGCCGGACGGCGAGCGCAACCTGGCCGGCTGGTACCGCGCGGGGACCGCGCCGGGCCAGCGCGGCACCGCGCTGCTGGCCGGCCACGTGGACACCGCCGGCGGCCCGGCCGTCTTCTACGGCCTGGGCGCGCTGCACCGCGGCGACCGGATCGACGTGCTGCGCGCCGACCGCACCACCGCCTGGTTCGTGGTGGACGCGGTGGCCGTCTACGACCGCTCCGCCTTCCCGGACCGCAAGGTCTACGGCCGGGCGCCGGACCCGCAGCTGCGCCTGATCACCTGCGGCGGGCAGTACACCAAGGGCAGCGGCTACCAGGGGAACCTGGTGGTCTTCGCCCACTTGACGGGGCATCGGGAGACGGCATGAACCTGGCCTTCGAGGGACCGCTGGACTGGCCGGTCACCCGCGGCGCGATCCCGGTGCTGGTGCTGGTGCTGGGCCTGGTCTCGCTGCTCGGCCTGGCCGTCTCCAGCAGTCGGCACTGGTGGAGCCGGCGGCTGCCCTGCGCCGTGGTGCTGGCCGCCGCCGTCACGGTGCTGATCCGGTTCTGGGTGGACGACTGGTGGCAGCCGTTCCCCGACCCGCTGCCGCGCAAGGTGCTGTTCTGGATCGGGATCGGGGTGCTGGGGGTGCTGCTGGCGGTGTTCCGGCTGCCGCCGCTGCCCTGGCGGGGCCGGCTCGCCGCGGTGGTCGCCGGCCTGCTGGTGCTGCTGATGGCCGGCTCGCAGGTCAACCGGATCTACGACCAGTACCCGACCCTGCGGGTGCTGCTGGCGCCCTGGTTCGAGCACACCCCGACGCTGAGCACCAGCAAGGCCAAGGCCACCGTGGCGGTGCCGCCGGGCAAGGTGCTGGCCGAGGTCTGGCACCCGCCGGCGGGGATGCCGGCCAAGGGCACCGTCGCCAAGACCCCGCTGCCCGGCGTCAAGTCCGGCTTCCAGGCCCGGGACGCCTACGTCTACCTGCCGCCCGCCTACCAGACCGACCCGCGCCCGCTGCTGCCGGTGCTGGTGCTGCTCTCCGGCCAGCCGGGCGGGCCGGAGGACTGGGTGACCACCGGCGACCTGGCCGGGATCATGGACCGCTTCGCGGCGCAGCACCACGGCCTGGCCCCGATCGTGGTGGCCGCCGACGCGGCCGGCTCCACCTTCGGCAACACGCTCTGCATGGACTCCAAGATCGCCAAGGCGCAGACCTACCTGGCCCAGGACGTGCCGGACTGGATCCACGCCCACCTGCAGACCGCCACCGGGCGCGGCGCCACCGCGATCGGCGGCGTCTCCTACGGCGGCACCTGCTCGATCCAGCTGGGGGTCAACGCACCCCAGGTCTACGGCAGCCTGCTGGACATCTCCGGCCAGGACGAGCCCACCCTGGGCAGCCACCAGGAGACCGTGGACCAGGCCTTCGGCGGCGACGAGGCCGCCTTCGACGCGGTCGACCCGCTGCACGTGATGGCCCGTCAGCGGTTCCCCGACACCAACGCCGCCTTCGTCGCCGGCAAGAGCGACGGCGAGTACGGCCCGCAGAACCAGAAGGTCTACCAGGCGGCGCTCGCCGCCGGCATGAAGGCGACCTGGAGCACCGTCCCCGGCGGCCACGACTGGAACGTCTTCCGGGCCGGCGTCAGCACCCAGCTGCCCTGGCTGGCCACCGCGACAGGACTGACCCGATGACGACCAAGACCGAACCGGCCGACGCGCCCGTCACCCCGGTCCCGCCCGGCCGGGGCCGCCGGGTGCTGCGCGCCCTGGTGCTGCCGGTCGGCGCGCTGCGCCAGGCCCCGATGACCGTGGTGCTGATCCTCACCCTGTGGATCCTCGGCGGGCTCACCGGGAGCCTGGGCCACGGGCCGCCGCCGGAGCTGCTGAAGTACGTCGGGGTGGGCATCCAGAGCCTGTCGGCCGGCTACTGGTGGACCCCGGTCAGCTCGATGTTCTGGTGCTCGGGGATCGCCGCCTACGTGGTCAACACGCTGATGCTGGTGGCGCTCGGGCCGCTGGCCTCGCGGCGGCTCGGGCGGCTGCGCGCGATCGCGCTGGTGCTCGGCGGCCAGGTGCTCGGCACCCTGATCGGCACCGGCCTGGTGCGGCTGGGCATCGCGGTCGGCGAGACCTGGACGCTGGGGCTGCACGACCAGTACGGGCTGGGGCCCACGGTCGGCGTCTTCGCCCTGGCCGGCGCGCTGAGCTTCCGGCTCAGCGCGCTCTGGCGCCGCCGGCTGCAGCTGCTGGTGGTGCTGGTGCCGGCCGTGATGATGCTCTACATCGGCCACCTGCAGAGCGTGCAGCGGGTGGTCGGGGCCGGCCTCGGGCTGGTGGTCGGCGCGCTGTGGCTGCGCGGGAAGCAGCAGCCGCTGCGCCCGCGCCGGGCCTCGCACGCCGAGACCCGGGTGCTGGTCGCGCTCTGCGTGGCCGGTTCGGCGATCGGTCCGCTGATCGCCTCGCTGTACCAGGACGCCTTCGGGCCGTTCAACACCTTCAGCGACCTCTACTTCTCCCGCCCGCCGACCCGGGAGGACATCGACTACGCCTGCTCGGTCTCCGCCGACGACTGCGCCCACCTGCGGTCGGCGCTGCACTTCTTCGACTCGCCCGGCCGGCTGATGGCGGCGCTGGTCCCGATCCTGCTGCTGGTGCTGGCCGACGGGCTGCGCCGCGGGCTGCGGCTGGCCTGGTGGGCCACCGTGGTGGTGCAGCTGCTCTGGATCGGCCTGCTCGGCTGGCTGCTGCGGCTGCTGCTGGACCAGGCCTCCGACCTGGGCGGGCGGACCATGGTCTGGCAGCTGGTCGGCGAGGCCTGGGCGATGCCGGTGCTGGTGCTGGCGCTGCTGCTGGCCACCCGGCGGCGGTTCGGGCTGCGGCTGCCGAGCCGGGTGGTGCGCCGACTGGCCGCGGTGATCGGGGCCACCCTGCTGGCCTCCTGCCTGGCCTACGTGGGCATCGGCTACCTGGTGCGCGACCAGTACGAGCCGGACACCACGCTGCCGGCCCTGCTCAAGGGGCTGCCGTCGGAGTACCTGCCACCGGCGTACAACGGGCTGGTGCCCACCTACCCCGTGGCGGCCGGCGGCACCGCGCAGGCCCTGGAGACCTACTGCGGCCTGCTCTTCTGGGCGGTGACGCTGGTCGCGCTGCTGGCCGCGTTCCGCCGCCCGTCGGTGCACGAGGACGCCGCGGACGCGGCCCGGGCCCGGGCGCTGCTGGAGCGGTACGGCGGCTCGACGCTGTCGTTCATCGCCACCTGGGACGGCAACCACTACTGGTTCGACGAGCGCGGCGAGGCGGCGGTGCCGTACCGGGTGCTCGGCTCGGTCGGGATGGCCACGGTCGCGCTGACCTGCGGCGACCCGTTCGGCGAGGAGACGGCCCGGGAGCGGGCGGTGGCCGGGTTCGCCCGGTACTGCGACGCGCGCGGCTGGACGCCCTGCTTCTACAGCGTCACCCCGCAGACCGAGCGGGCCGGCCAGGCGCTCGGCTGGCGCTCGCTGCAGGTGGCCGAGGACACCGTGGTGCCGCTGCCCGAGCTGGCCTTCACCGGCAAGAAGTGGCAGGACATCAGGACCGCGCTGAACAAGGCGAAGAAGGAGGGCATCACCGCCGAGTGGTGGACCTGGCAGCAGGCGCCGCTGGGGATCCGGGACCAGATCCGGTCTATCTCCGAGGAGTGGGTGGCCGACAAGGGCCTGCCGGAGATGGGCTTCACCCTGGGCGGGCTGGACGAGCTGGCCGACCCGGCGGTGCGGATGCTGGTCGCCGTCGACGAGGACCGCACGGTGCACGGGCTGACCAGCTGGATGCCGGTGTACCAGGACGGCGCACCGGTGGGCTGGACGCTGGACTTCATGCGCCGGCGCAGTGACGCCGCCGACGGCCGCCAGCCGTTCCGCGGCGTGATGGAGTTCCTGATCGCCTCGGCGGCGCTCGGCTTCAAGGAGGAGGGCGCGCAGTTCCTCTCGCTCTCCGGCGCGCCGCTGGCCCGGGCCGACCGCGGACAGGAGCCGACCACGCTGCAGCGGATGCTGGACTGGATGGGCAAGACCCTGGAACCCGTCTACGGCTTCCGCTCGCTGCTCGCCTTCAAGGCGAAGTTCCAGCCCGAGTACCGGCCGATGTACATGCTCTACCCCGACCCGGCCGCGCTGCCCGGCATCACCCGGGTGATCGGCAAGGCCTACCTGCCGCACCTGACGGCGAGCCAGGGCGTGCGGCTGATGCGGCGGCTGTCGGCCTGACGGGCCGACAGC
>NZ_JBHYKG010000088.1:0-28278 GCF_042741245.1 Kitasatospora sp. NPDC058965 | reverse complement strand
GGGCCGCCCGGGTGCGCGGCGGGCGGCCGAGCCTGATCGCCGACCTGTGCTTCGGCGCGGGCGCCGGCGCCGTCACCGGGCTGCTGCTGCTCGCGGCGGCCGACCGGGCCGGCGCGCAGCGGTACCGGCCGCGGGAGTTCGGCTGACCGGCGGATCCCGTACCGGCCGCAGCAGTTCGGCTGACCGGCGGATGATCCCGTACTGACCGCCGGATCCGTGCCGGCCGCCGGACGTCGGCCGACCGCTCGCGGCGCGGGACCGGCCCGCGCCGCGGACGGCGGGTCAGTTGCCCCGGGTGCCGGCGTACGCGCGCAGGAAGAGCGCCTCGGCGAGGGCCATCCGCTCCAGCTCCACCGGGTCGACGCTCTCGTCCAGCGCGTGGATCTGGCAGCCGGGCTCCTCGACGCCGATCAGCACGATCTCGGCGCTGGGGTAGAGGGTGCGCAGCGTGTTGCAGAGCGGGATCGAGCCGCCCTCGCCGGCCACCACCATCTTCTGGCCGAACGCCTCCCGCATCGCGCCGCGCAGGGCCTCGTAGGCCGGCCCGGAGGTCTCGGCGAGGAACGGGGCGCCGCCGGAGAGCGGGGTGAGGCGCAGCGAGACGTGCCAGGGCGCCACCGCCTCCAGGTGCGCGATCAGCTTGGCCTGGGCCGCGTCCACGTCCATGCCCGGCGGCACCCGCAGGCTCACCTTGGCCCGGGCGCCGGCCTGCACCGAGGAGGTCGAGTGCAGCACCGAGGGCACGTCGATGCCCAGCACGGTGACCGCCGGGCGGGCCCAGAGCCGGTCGGCGATGTCGCCGCCGCCGATCAGCTCGACCCCGTCCAGCACCCGGGCGTCGGCCCGGAACCGGTCCTCGGGGTAGCTGACGCCGGGCCAGGTCTGGTCGGCGGGCAGGTCCTTGATCGTGGTGGCGCCGTTCTCGTCGTACAGGGTGCCGAGCATCTTGATCAGCGCGGCCAGCGCGTCCGGCGCCGCGCCGCCGAACTGGCCCGAGTGCAGGTTGCCGGCCAGCGTCCGGACCTCGACCTCGACCTCGGTGATGCCGCGCAGCGAGGCGGTCGCGGTGGGCAGGCCGTTGGCGAAGTTGCCCACGTCGCCGATCACGATGGCGTCCGCCAGCAGCAGCTCCGGCGCGCCGAGCGCGTACTTCTCCATCCCGCCGGTGCCCTGCTCCTCGGAGCCCTCGACGATCACCTTGAGGTTCACCGGCAGCGAGCCGTCGACCTGGCGCAGTGCGCGCAGGGCGGTCAGGTGCATCAGGATGTTGCCCTTGCAGTCGGCCGCGCCGCGCCCGTACCAGCGGCCGTCGCGCTCGGTGAGCTCGAACGGCGGAGTGGTCCACGCCTTGGCGTCCAGCTCGGGCTGCACGTCGTAGTGGGCGTAGAGCAGGACGGTCGGCGCGTCGGGCCGGCTGAGCAGCTCGCCGTAGACGGACTGGGTGCCGTCGGGCGTGTCGAGCAGCCGGACCTCCGTCAGGCCCTCGGCGCGCAGCGCGTCGGCCACCCACTGGGCCGCGGCGCGGCACTCCTGCTCCAGGCCCAGTTCGGGGTCGGCGATCGACGGGAAGGCGACCAGTTCGGCCAGCTCCTGCTGGGCACGGGGCATCAGGTCGCGGACGGCGGTGGCGAGATCGGGTGCGGTCATGAGGGTCTCCGGAGCGTGGGTGATCACCAGCCAGTCGAGCATAGGCGCCGCCGCCAGCGGGTTCGCCGGGACGTACCGCCCGTTCGCCGTGTCGTGGCGCATAGGATGATTGGCCGTGAGAGACTCCGGTAACGCCCCTGACGCCAGCCTGCCCCTCGACGCCCCGTCGGCCGAGGATCCGGCAGAGGACAGCAGCCCGGACCAGCTCGGCGGGGTCTGGGACGTCGTGGTGGTCGGCGCCGGGCCGGCCGGTTCGTCGGCCGCGTACGCCGCCGCCGCGCAGGGCCGCCGGGTGCTGCTGCTCGACAAGGCCGAGCACCCGCGCTACAAGACCTGCGGCGGTGGCATCATCGGCCCGTCCCGGGACAGCCTGCCGCCGGACTTCAAGATCCCGTTCCAGGACCGGGTCAGCGCCGTCACCTTCGCGCTCAACGGTCGGTACACCCGGACCCGGCGGTCCAAGCGGATGCTCTTCGGACTGGTCAACCGGAACGAGTTCGACCTGCGCCTGGTCGAGGCGGCGCAGCAGGCGGGCGCGGTGCTGGTCACCGGGGTGACCGCGACCGGTGTGGAGCAGGGCGGCGCGGACCGGCGCACCGTTGCGGTGACGCTGGCCGACGGGCGCTCGGTGCGCACCCGCGCCGTGGTCGGCGCGGACGGCAGCGCCAGCCGGATCGGCCGGCACGTCGGGGTGACCTTCGACCAGATCGACCTCGGCCTGGAGGCCGAGATCCCGGTGCCCGAGCGGGTGGCCCGGGACTGGGAGGGCCGGATCCACCTGGACTGGGGCCCGCTGCCGGGCAGTTACGGCTGGGTCTTCCCGAAGACCGACTCGGGCACGCTGACCGTCGGCGTGATCTCGGCGCGCGGCGACGGCGAGCGGACCAAGGAGTACCTGGCCGACTACATCCGTCGGCTCGGGCTGTCCGGGTTCACCCCCGCGGTGGAGTCCGGTCACCTGACCCGCTGCCGGGCCGAGGACTCGCCGCTCTCCCGCGGCCGGGTGATGGTGGCCGGCGACGCGGCCGGGCTGCTGGAGCCGTGGACCCGGGAGGGGATCTCCTACGCGCTGCGCTCGGGTCGGCTGGCGGGGGAGTGGGCGGTGCAGGTCGCCGAGGCCGACACGCCCGGGGAGGTGCGCCGGCAGGCACTCAACTACGCCTTCGCCATCAAGGCGGGCCTGGGCGTGGAGATGCGGGCGGGCAAGGTGATGCTGGAGGCCTTCGAGCAGCGCCCGCACCTGTTCCACCTGGCGGTCTGCCTGATCAACCCGGCCTGGCGGGCGTTCGCCCGGACCACCCAGGGGCACATCACGTTCGCGCAGATCCTGCGGCAGTACGGGGCGGCGCGCCGGCTGGCGGCACTGGCCTCGCGCTGAGCGGTGCTGCGGGGCGGCCGGCGGCGTGCGTCCCTACTCCCGGGGGAGTAGGGACGGGCACCCCGGCCGGTCGATGCCCGGGCGCGGCGGCTTCGCCTAGCCTGCCGGTATGAGCGCAGAAGCCGCCGGGCGTCCGGGACCGCCGTGGCGCCGGTCCCGGTGGCCGATCGCCTCCTCGGTGCTGGTCGCCGTGGTGCAGGTGGCCGGCAGCGCCGGGTCGGCGCACCGCCAGGTGCCGCCGCGCCACGCGCTGGACGCGCTCGGCTACCTGTTGCTGCTGGCCGGTCCGGCCCTGCTGGTGCTGCGCCGGCGCCGGCCGGCCGCGGTGGTGGCCGCCACCGGTGCGGTCACGCTGCTGTACCTGGCGGCCGGCTACCCGTACGGCCCGGTCTTCGTCAGCTTCGCGGTGGCCTACTGCGGCGCGGTCGGCCGCGGCCACCGGCGGGCCGCCTGGCTGAGCCTGGCCGCGGTCTACCTGGGCCACCTGCTGCTCACCTTCACCGTGCCCGGCTCCTGGCAGCGCGTGCGGCCGCCCCAGCACGGCGGCTGGTGGCAGGAGTTGGGCCTGGGCGCGCTCGCCCTGCTGCTGGCCGCGGTGGCCGAGCTGGCCCGGTTCCGGCACGAGCAGCTGGCCGCCCGCCGCGCCGCCGCCCGGGCCGAGGCGCAGCGCCGGGCCGACGAGGAACGGCTGCGGATGGCCCGCGAACTGCACGACGTGCTGGCGCACAGCATCTCGCTGATCCACCTGCAGGCCGGGGTCGCGCTGGAGCTGATCGACGAGCGGCCCGAGCAGGCCCGGGCCGCGCTGGTCACCATCAAGGCGGCCAGCAAGGAGGCGCTCGGCGAGGTCCGGCAGGTGCTCGGCACGCTGCGCGGGCCCGGCGCGGCCGCGCCCCGCCGGCCCGCTCCGGGGCTGGACCGGCTGGCCGAACTCACCGCGCAGGCCGCGCACGCCGGGCTGACCGTCGCGGTCGCCGCCGAGGGCACCGCCCGGCCGGTGCCCGCCGGGGTGGGCCTGGCCGCGTTCCGGATCGTCCAGGAGGCGCTGACCAACGTGCTGCGGCACTCCACCGCGCGCCACGCCGAGCTGCTGCTGGACTGGACCGACCCGGCGGTGCTCACCGTGCGGGTGACCGACCCCGGCCCGGCCGGTGCGCCGGACGCGGCGGAGCCGGCCGGCGGCGGCAACGGCCTGCCGGGGATGCGCGAGCGGGCGGCGGCGCTGGGCGGCACCGTCGTGGCGGGGCCGCACCGCGCCGGGTTCCGGGTGACGGCGCAGCTGCCGACGGGTGCGGAGGAACGATGATCAGGGTGCTGCTGGCGGACGACCAGGCGCTGGTGCGGGCCGGGTTCCGGGCGCTGCTGGACGCGCAGGCCGACATCGAGGTGGTCGGCGAGGCGGGCGACGGCGAGGCGGCGGTGCGGCTGACCGCCGAGCTGCGCCCCGACGTGGTGCTGATGGACATCCGGATGCCGGTGCTGGACGGGCTGGCGGCGACCCGTCAGGTGACCGGGCGTCAGGAGCTGGCCGCGGTCAAGGTGGTGGTGCTGACCACCTTCGAGCTGGACGAGTACGTCTTCGAGGCGCTGCGCGGCGGTGCCGCCGGCTTCCTGGTCAAGGACACCGAGCCGGCCGACCTGCTGCGCGCGGTGCGGGTGGTCGCGGCCGGGGACGCGCTGCTCTCGCCCGGCGTCACCAGGCGGCTGATCGGCGAGTTCGCGGCCCGCTCCAAGGCGCCGGCACCGGCCGCGGGTCCGCCGCTCGCGGCGCTGACGGACCGGGAGCGGGAGGTGGTGGCGCTGGTCGGGCTCGGACTGTCCAACGAGGAGATCGCCCGCCGGCTGGTGGTCAGTCCGCTCACCGCCAAGACCCACGTGAGCCGGGCGATGGTCAAGCTCGGTGCCCGGGACCGGGCGCAACTGGTGGTGCTGGCGTACGAGTCGGGGCTGGTGCGGCCGGGGTGGCTCGGGTGATCGGGGCCGGCGGGGTGTGACGCAGGTCGCGGACCATTGTCGGAAGTACGCCATGTACATGCTCGACAACGGAAGGTAGTGTCGGTCTCGCCGCCTCGGAGCCAACACTCCGTCATCACAGAGGGAGCAGCTGCCATGGAGCGCAAGAAAGTCCCGAGAACCAGTCAGCCGCCGTACCCGGCGCGCTGACCAGGCCACGGTGCCCCGCCTCTCCCCCGTAGGCGGGGCACCGTGCTGTTCGGGGAGCGGCGGGCGAGGTGGGGGAGGGGGGTGTGGTGCCGGGACCGGTCGACGTGCCAGAGTCGTCCCCAGCGTCCGACCCACCCTCACTTCGGATCCCCGGAAAGCAGGTCCCACCCCGATGACCAGCGCAGCTGAGCCCCTCGTCCGCGTCCGCACGGCCGGCCTCGTGACCACCCTGGAACTCGACTCGCCGCACAACCGCAACGCCCTCTCCACCCGGCTGATGGCGGAGCTCGCGCAGGGGCTGGCCGAGGCCGCCAAGGACCCGCAGGTGCGGGCCGTGGTGCTGGGCCACACCGGCAAGGTGTTCTGTGCGGGCGCCGACCTGTCGGAGGCCACCGGTGACGACCCGACGGTGGGCCCGCGCGGACTGGTGGAGATCCAGCGCGCCCTGGTCGAGTGCCCCAAGCCCGTGATCGCGCACGTCAACGGGCACGTCCGGGCCGGCGGCCTGGGCCTGCTCGGCGCCGCCGACCTGGTGGTGGCCGGCCCCGCCAGCACCTTCGCCTTCACCGAGGTCCGGCTCGGCCTGGCCCCCGCCGTGATCTCGCTGCCGCTGCGCCCCAAGCTGGAGCCGCGCGCGGCCGCCCGCTACTACCTGACCGGCGAGACCTTCGACGCCGCCGAGGCGGCCCGGATCGGCCTGGTCACGGTGGCTGCCGAGCAGCCCGAGCAGGCGCTGGAGGAGATCCTGGCCGCGCTGCGGCTCGCCTCGCCGCAGGGGCTGGCCGAGTCGAAGCTGCTGGTCAACGCCCCGGTGCTGGCCTCGTTCGACGCCGACACCGAGGCCCGGGTCGAGCAGTCCGCCCGCCTGTTCGGTTCGCCGGAGGCGCAGCAGGGCATGCGCGCCTTCCTGGAGCGCCGCCCGGCGCCCTGGGCCGCGGCCGAGTAGGGCCCGCCCGACCCGCCGGGCCGGGGTCCTGGCCTGGTGTGATGTTCGTCCCGCGGGCGGTCGGCGGGCGAGGCGGACGGCTACGGTGAGCGCATGCCTCTCGCCGCCCGCCTGCTCGCCGCCACCCGTGCCCGCACCCGTCGGGCCACCGGCCTGGCGGTGCACCGGGCGTGGCGCTGGGTGCAGGAGCGCGGCGCGGTCAGCAACCGGCAGCCCGGCCCGTACCGCTTCCACGCCCTGGGCGACGGCAGCACGTTGGCGTTCCCGCTGGGCACCGTCTTCAACGAGCAGTCGATCGCGATCGGCCCGTTCTGCATCATCGGCGAGCGGGTCACCATGTCGGCCGGGTTCCTGCCCGGGCTGGACCTGGGCCCGGAGCCGGTGATCCGGATCGGCGGCGGTTGCGTGATCGGCCGCGGCAGCCACCTGGTCGGGCACCAGTCGATCGTGCTCGGCGACGACGTCTGGACCGGCCCGAACGTCTACATCAGCGACCAGGCCCACGAGTACCGCGACACCACGCTGCCGATCGGCAAGCAGTGGCCGCGCAACGAGCCGGTGGAGATCGGCTCCGGCAGCTGGATCGGCACCGGCGCCGTGATCCTGCCCGGCGCCCGGCTGGGGCGCAACGTGGTGGTGGCGGCCGGCTCGGTGGTGCGCGGCGAGGTGCCGGACTTCGCGGTGGTGGCCGGCGCGCCGGCCCGGGTGGTGCGCAGCTACAGCGAGTTGGACGGCTGGCAGCCGCCCTTCCGGTACGAGGCGCCGCAGCCGCTGCCGGAGGGCGTGACGGCGGAGCAGCTGCGAGCGCTGGTGGGGTGGGACCTGCGACCGCCGGCCGGCGGCTGACGGGGCGGGTGGCCCCGGTTTCCGGAGAACGTCCCCGGAGAGCGTCCCGGGAGAGCGTCCCCGGAGAACAGAGCGGAGCAGCACAGTGCGGCAGCGGTGGAGCGGGCGGCGGGGGAGCGGACCCGTGGATCACGGGCGGTGGACCGACGGGCGGCGGCGGACCGCGTTGGCCGGCGCGGCGGGAGTGCTGGGCGCGGTCCTCGCGCTGAGCGGCTGCGGCGGGACGGGCGGAGCGGCCTCCGACACTGCGGCCGCCGACAGCGCGACCGGTCAGGCCGTGGCGGCCGCCGACGGCGGCACCGCGCCGGCGACGGCCCCGGCTGCGGCGCCCGGCAAGGCGGACCTGGCCTCGCCGAAGCTCAAGGAGACCGCGATGGAGCTGGTGTCCAGCGCGGAGAACTCCTCGCTGAACTGGAAGTCCCAGTACGCCTACCTGGAGGACATCCACGACGACCGCGGCTACACCGGCGGGATCATCGGCTTCTGCTCCGGCACCGGGGACATGCTGCAGCTGGTCCAGCACTACGCCCAGCTGCACCCGGGCAACGTGCTGGCCAAGTACCTGCCGGCGCTGACCGCCGTCAACGGTTCGGCCTCGCACAAGGGCCTGGACCCGGGCTTCACCGCGGACTGGCGCACCGCCGCGAGCGACCCGGCCTTCCAGCGCGCCCAGGACGACGAGCGCGACCAGGCCTACTTCGACCCCGCCGTCAACCAGGCCAAGGCCGACGGGTTGAACGCGCTGGGCCAGTTCGTCTACTATGACGCGATGGTGATGCACGGTCAGGGCGACGACCCGCAGAGCTTCGGCGGGATCCGGGCCGCCGCGCTGCAGAAGGCCCGCACGCCGGCCCAGGGCGGCGACGAGACCGCCTACCTGAACGCCTTCCTGGACGCCCGCCGGGCCGCGATGAAGGCCGACCCCACCCACCAGGAGACCAGCAGGGTCGACACCGAGCAGCGCGCGTTCCTGAAGGCCGGCAACCTGGCGCTGTCCGGCCCGCTGACCTGGACCGTGCACGGGGACCAGTACAAGATCGCCGGATGATGCACCGCGACCCTGTATAGATATACACTTTTATACATGCATATACAGCTGCGGGCGGGCGAGCCCGCCGACGTCGAGCCGATCGCCGAGCTGCGGGCCGCCGCCATGCGGCCCGACCTGGAGCGCCTCGGCCGCTACGACGAGGTCCGGGTGCGCCAGCGGTTCCGGGACGCCTACCGGCCGGAGCACACCCGGGTGATCGAGCTCGACGGCCGCCTCGCCGGCTGCGTGGCGGTCCGGCCGGCCGAGGACGGGCACTGGCTGGAGCACTTCTACCTGGACCCGGCGCACCACGGGCGCGGGATCGGCACGTCGGTGCTGGCCACCGTGCTGGGCGAGGCCGACGCGGCCGGGCACCTGCTGCGGCTCAACGTGCTGCAGGGCAGCCCGGCCCGCCGGCTGTACGAGCGGTGCGGGTTCACGCTCGCCGAGGAGGATCCGGTGGACGTGTTCATGGTGCGGCCTGCGGCGGCTCAGAGCGTGACGACGGCCTGACGGCCCGGCGGCAGCGGCGCGGTGTCGGGTGCGCCGACCAGCAGCGCGTCGTAGCCGTCCAGCGCGACGGCGAGCAGCGGGTGCCCGGGCGCGGGGCGCAGCTCCGGGCCCGGGTGCAGGTCGACGCCCGCACCGGGGTGACGGGTGATCAGGTTGAGCACGGTCACCGGCCCGCCGAGCAGGCGCGCGCCGGTGGTGGCCGAGCCGGAGAAGGCGAACGGCTGCAGCGGCCCGATCCGCACCGGGGCCGCCCCGTCCACCGTCAGCTCGACCCCGTCCCCGGCCACCACGGTGAAGACCCGGTGGCAGTCGGGGAAGAGGGAGAACGGTCCGTCGGCCTCGATCTCGGCGAGGCTGACGCGGGAGAAGTCGGTCCGGGCGACTTCCCGGGTGAGGCCACCGCCGTTGCGCCACGGGGTGGCGGCGCGGGCGGCGGCGGGGAGCTGGGTCACGGGCACGGGGGCACCCTAACAACCTGCGGCGCGCGGTCCGGTTCGGTGTACCGGGTCCGGTTCGGTGCCGGGCGTGCGCCGGTGTCGGGTCTGGCTGTGTGTCGGGTCCGGTTCGGTGCCGGGTCTGCGCCGGTGTCCGGCCCGTCTGTGCACCCGGTCCGTTTCGGCGCCGGGTCCGTTTCGGCGCCGGGTCTGCCTCGGGGTCGGGTCCGCTTCGGTGCCGGGTTTGCCTCGGTACCGGGTCCGCTTCGGCGCGCGGCCTGCGTCAGTGGCCGGTCCGGTGGTGGGGGCGCGGCCGGTGCGCCAGGACTGCCAGCCCGGCCGCCCCGGCCCCCGCGGCGGCCACCGTGGTCAGGGCCACCGGCAGGCTGATCGCGTCCGCCAGGAACCCGATCACCGGCGGTCCGATCAGCATGCCGCCGTACCCGAGGGTGGAGGCCAGCGCGACCCCGTGCGGTCCGCCCGCCTCACCGGCCCGGGCGATCGCCAGCGGGAACAGGTTGGACAGCCCGAGCCCCACCAGGACGAACCCGCCCAGCACCAGCGGCACCGACGGCGTCAGCGCCGCCACCAGCATCCCGACCCCGGCGAGCAGCCCGCCGGTCGCCATCACCCGGGCCGGTCCGAACCGGATCGAGAGCCAGGTCCCGGCGAGGCGCCCGACGGTCATCGCGAACGCGTAGGCGGCGAACCCGAACGCGGCCAGTGCGGCGCTCGCGTGCACGTCGTCGGTCAGGTGCAGGGTGGCCCAGTCGGCCAGCGAGCCCTCGCCGTAGGCGTCGCACAGCGCGGTCAGACCGAGCAGCAGCACCAGGACGCGGGCGTGCGGGAGCCGGACGCCGGCGGTGCTCCGGTCCGCTGTGCTCCGCTCCGCGGCGCGCTGCCGCTGCCGGGGCGCGGTGACGGCCGGGCTCGGGTGGCTGCGCAGCAGCACCGTGCCGGCCGCGGCGGTGACCAGCAGGCCGAGCGCCCCGCTCAGACCCAGTGCCCAGCCGGCCGTCAGCTCGCCGGCCAGCAGGCCGCCGACCGAGGCCCCGACCAGTCCGCCCAGGCTGTACCCGGCGTGGAAGCTGGGCATCACCGGGCGGCGCAGCTCGGCCACCACCTCGACGGCCGCGCTGTTCATCGAGACGTTGGCCGCGCCGTAGGCGGCGCCGAAGAGCAGCAGTACCGCGCCGAGCAGCGGCACCGAGTGGGTGTGCGGCGGCAGCACCACGGCCACGCTGACCAGCAGCAGCGAGACCACGGTGACCGGCCGGGTGCCGAACCGGACGCAGAGCCGGCCGATCAGCGGCATGGTGGCCACCGCGCCCGCCGAGACGCAGAGCAGGGCCAGTCCGAGCGCCGAGTGCGAGGCGTGCACCTGGGCGCGGATGTCGGGGATGCGGACCACCCAGGCGGCGAACAGGAAGCCGTCGAGGGCGAAGAACGCGGTGAGCGCGAGCCGGGCGGCACTCCAGGCGCGGGGCAGCGCTGGGCCGTTCGGGTGAGAGTCGGTGGCCACTGGACGGGACGGGGCGGCGGGCTTTTTGTTTAGGAGCGGCACAAAGTCAGAATAGAGGAGTGTCGAACCCGTCCACAACCCGCCAAGTGCCCGTGCGCCGCCCGGCCCCCGATCGGGGCCGCACCCTGCTCGGCCCCGCCCTGCGCCTGATCCACACCGGCCGCACCCCCACCCGCTCCGCCCTGACCGCCGCGCTGGAGGTCACCCGGGCCACCGCCGGCGCGGTGGCCGGCGAACTCGCCGCCCTCGGCCTGGTCACGGTGGACGAGCATCCCGTCGGCTCCGGTCGCGGCCGGCCCTCGCACCGGCTCGGCCTGGCGCCGGACGGGCCGGTGGTGCTCGCGGCCCAGGTGCACTTCGACGGGCTCTCGGTCGCGCTGGCCGGGCTCGGCGGTGCGCTCGGCGAGGCCGTCTACCACCCGCTGCCGTCCGACACCGACCCGGAGCGGATGATCGGCGCGATCGCCGCCGCCGGGGCCGAGCTGGTCCGCGGCGAGCGGCGGCGCTGCCTGGGCGCGGCACTCGCGCTGCCCAACCCGGTGCGCGAGCCGGACGGCACCGCGCTGGCCGCGCTGCACTTCGGCTGGCCGGGCGGGACGCCGGTGGCCGAGCTGTTCGCGGCGGCGATGGCGGCGCAGGACCTGGGGGCGCGGGCGCGCAGTCCGCTGCCCACGGCGGTGGCGAACGACGCCAACCTGGCCGCCCTGGCCGAACACCGGCACGGCGCGGGGCAGGAGGCGCGCCACCTGCTGCTGGTCACCTCCGGCCACCGCGGAGTGGGCGGGGCGCTGGTGGTGGACGGTCAGCTGCACACCGGCAGCGCCGGGCTGGCGCTGGAGGTCGGGCACCTGACGGTGGATCCGCTCGGCCGGCCGTGCCCGTGCGGGAACCGGGGCTGCCTGAACGTGGAGACGGACCCGGAGGCCCTGTTCGCGGCGGCGGGGCGCGCGGTGGACCCCGCGCGACCGCTGCTCGACCAGGCGCGCGAGCTGGCGCACGACCCGTCGGCGGCGGGTGCGGTGCACGCGGTGGTGGAGCGGCTCGCTCTGGGGCTCGCGGGGCTGGCGAACATCCTGAACCCGGACCGGATCGTGCTCAGCGGCCTGCACCAGGACCTGCTGGCGGCGGCGCCGTCCCGGCTGCCCGAGCTGGTGGCGCGCCACAGCCTGTGGGGGCGGTGCGACCAGGTCCCGGTGGTGGCGGCGAGCGTGTCCCACGCCGGGCTGGTGGGGGCGGCGGAGCTGGCGTGGGAGCCGTACTTGAGGGATCCGCAGGCGGTGGTGAGGTGAAGGGGGGTCATGTTCCGGGCTCGGCGCTCGACGGGGTGACCCGACCGCCTTGGCGCGGATGCGTCGAGCCGCTGGAGCGGAAGCGGTTCCAGTACCGTTGGCCGCAGGCAGTCAGGTAGCGGGAGGTGGCATGGCAGCGGGCGCGACCAACGAGTCGAACTACGGTGTCCCGGAGTTCCTGAGCTGGGACGAGCTGCAACGGGTGCCCGAGAACGTCGCGTCGGAGATCGAGTTGTGGGACGGGCGTGTGGTGCGGAACCGGCGCGGGCCGTTGGAGCACCAGCGGTTCGCGGTGCGCATGCGGAACGCACTGGAGTCGAATGCCCGGACTGCCATGCGGGACCGGTCCGGCGGGGACGGTCGGCCGCCGTGTTGGCAGGTCGAGGTGGAGACCAACATCTTCTTCACCGAAGACAAGTCCAGCTTCCTGACGCCGGATTTCCTCGTGCGCCGGTGTCTGCCCCGTGGCGCGGACACCAGCGCGGCCGATGTCGTGGTGGTGGGAGAGGTGTTGTCCGGGTCCGACACCCCGAAGCGACGGGCCTGGAAGATGGACCGCTATGCCGAGGCCGGTATCCCTTGGTACTGGGAGGTCGAGCTCGATTCGGCGGCCACGTGGGACGTTTCTGCCGTGCGGGCGTACGAGCTTGCACAGGTTCCGGCTGCCGGCCTCGTGGTCAAGCCCCTACGTCCGGCGGTGTACGTCCCCGTGGGGGAGTGGGAGCCGGGTGACGGCGGCATCGACTTTCCCGAACCCTTCGGGCTGCGGATCACCTGGGAGGATCTCGCCTTCTGAGCAAGGCAAGGGCCGGGCTCTTCCCTGCCCATGGGTGACCTCGCTCTGTGCTCGCGCGACCGCGACCGCGACGGTGACCGGCCCGGAGTGCGCTGTCGCCACCGCGAGGGCCGGGGGCGGCGTGGTGGTGCGGGTTCATTGGCCGGGGTCACCGGTCGGGTCGGCGCAGGGCCTCGGCGAGCTGGAGCAGTTCGGCGGGGAGCAGCGGGCGGAGCTGGATGTAGAGGGTGCCGTCGTGGGTGACGCGGTACCCGTCCAGCAGGTCGGGTAGGTCGGGCAGATCGGGCAGGTCGAGGGCGTCCGTCAGCTGGTCCAGTGCGTAACGGGCCTGGCGGCGCTGCGAGTTGATCGGGTTCACGGGGCGACCTTCAGCAACCACATCGCGTGCACGTCCCACTCCGGGCCGCCGCCCTCGGGTCGGAGGTAGACCAGGCTGCGCCGGCGGTCCATGAAGACGCCCGCCCGGCCGTTGAGCGTGTCGAAGACCAACTCGCCGTTGGCAGTCGGCTGGTAGGGGACAGCCGGCGGAGTCGCCTCGGCCGGCCGCGGGGTCGGGTAGGCGGGGAGCAGTCGGGCGGTCGCCTCCGGCCGCCCGCCGCAGTCGGCGGGGCAGCGGCACTCGGGGAAGCCGCGGTCGAACCAGTCGTGCTTGGTCATGGGGTCGCGCTCCGTCAGGGGAGATAGCGGGAGGAAGCAGGAGGAGGGGGTTGAATTTCACCGGTTCTCCTGCGGAATCAGTCTCGCGGTGTGACCATTTGGCTACAAGTGGTAGGGCAAGACAGTTGATCCAGCTCTTGGGGAGGCGAGGATGAGCCAAGTCAGAGTGCCTGACGCGGAGTCGGTCGACGCGGAGCCGGTGCACTGGGGAGTGATGCTGCGAAGGGCGCGCGAGAATGCGGGACTGACCCAGGCCGAACTGGCCGACCGTCTGGTGACCCATCAGACGATGATCAGTCACCTGGAGCTCGGCAAGAACCAGCCGGATGACACTTGGGCCAAGAATGCAGATCGGGCTCTTGGGGCCGATGGGCTGCTGTCCATGGCGTATCGGATGATGGCTCCGTACCTGTCGCAGCGGCATCCCAACTGGGACGCGTACGAGGAGTATCGAAAGATCGAGGCGCGTGCTGTGCGCCTCTATGACCTGTCAACTGGGCGGCTGTCCGGTCTGCTTCAGACCGAGGAGTACATGCGCGCCATGTTCGTGTCGTATGACCCCGGCGATGCTGAGGCACGAGTGGTGGAGCGGCTCGCACGGCAGGCCCGTAGATTCTCCTCCGGGCAGCCCAGCCTGGTGAGTGTCATCGACGAGGCGGTCCTCTGGCGAGTAGTGGGCAGTCCGGCGGTGATGCGAGCGCAGTGCGAGCGTCTTCTGGACTCGATGCAGAATCCGAACTGTGTAATCCAGGTGCTGCCGTTCGGTGATGGTGCTGCGCAAATGCCGATGAGCGGAATGATCATTGTTGAGCAAGGAGGTGGCCAGAAGCGTGTCTATTCGGAGAGTCTTGACCAGGGGCACTTCATCGACAGTGCTCGCAGGGTCAGCCGGTACGTCGATGAGTATGATCGGTTGCGCGCGCGGGCCCTCTCGCAGCAGGAGTCCGCTGAGCTGATCCGAAGTGTCATGGAGGGAATGGCCGATGACCAAGGTTTCCTGGATCAAGAGCAGCTACTCGGGCGCGAGCGGCGGACAGTGCGTCGAGTGCGCCGCACAGTTCGCTACCCGCGGCTTCGTCCCCATGCGTGACTCCAAGGACCCTAACGGCCCCGTGCTGGTTTTTCCGGCTGCCTCCTTCGCTGCCTTCGTCGCTGCACTCGGGGACGCGTCGACCGGTCTTACTGCGTAAGAGCCGAGCCCCTCGCTCTTGCGTTCCTGGGCCGCCCTGGCAAGGGAGGCTTGCCGCGTGACGCTCCGACGGATTCGGGCCGCTGTCCGGGCCGCTGCCCATATGATCATGGCGAGTCGCTCACGGGGGAGTGGGAGCCATGAAGAGGCCCGGATGCCTTGCCGTCTCGGTGGGTGCCGTTGTCCTGCTGGCCCTGGCCGGTTGGGGGGTGAAGGCGATGCTCGACGCGATGTTCGCGCCGCCGGACAACCACGTCGCCGCGAGCGACTCCCGGGTCTGTCCGCAGACCAGTGGGAACAACCTCTCCTTCGCCGACGCGGCCAAGCACTTCGGCCTGACCGTTCCGGCCGGTGCCACGAACGTCGTCTTCAGCGCGAGCGTGGGCGGGCTGCAGGGGGAGAGCAATCTGAGCCTGCGCTTCACCACCACGCCGGCGGAGCTCGCCACGTTCCTCACCGCCAGCCACTTCGATCCGCCGAGCGCGACCACGAAGGCGAACTGGGTCAGTTACAGTCCCGGGGACGACGTCCGGCCCGCCGAGGGGCCGTGCGGCCTGACGCCGCCGGTCGCGCCCGGGATGGTCTACAGCCGGGACAGCGCCGACTACGCCGGGCAGTCCAGCCCGCGCTCGCTGGCGGTGGACGGCACCACCGACCCCGCGCACCCCGTGGTCTGGATCACCGGCGGCGACCTGTGACCACGCGGACCGCACCGACCCGGCCCGTGGCAGCTCACCAGTACCAGAGTTCCAGGACCTCGGGCCAGATCAGGTGGGACGACGACCCCGCGAAGGCGGCCGGGTCGATCTCCCGGACCTCCGCGGCGAGGCGGTGGAAGTAGGCGATCGCCGATCCGGCCTCCTGCTCCTCCCACCCGTCACCGAGTTCCAGGACCCGGGAGCGGGCCAGGTTCAGGCCGTAGTGGTGCAGGCAAGCGAGCCACCGCTCGATGCTGGAGTTGGCGAACCACGCCTCGCCGCCCGGCAGGACGTAGTAGACGGTGCCGGTGATCGGTTCGACGCCGAACGCCCACAGGACGTCCGAGGCCGGGTGGCCGTGGTGGTTGGCCGTCAGCTGGTAGAGCCGGCGGCCGTCGGTCGTCGCCAGCTGCGGTGCGGCCCCGGACTGCAGGGCGGCGCGCTCGATCAGGTCGTGGGCGGCGGGGACCCCCACCTCCACCAGCAGTGCCTTCTGCTCGTCCGGGAGCAGCCACGGCGCCACCGTGTCCGGGTCCGCGCGGACCACGTGCTCGGCTCCCGCCCAGTCGACGAGTGCGGCGTGCGTCAGCATCCGGGCAGCCTCCGGGGCGATCGGCGGGACGGGTGGTTCCAGGTGAATCCGCACAGATCGTAGGGCCTCCACCGGGCACCTGAGCAGCCATCAGTCGATCCCGCCCCACTCTACTTTCGATGTATACACCGTGTGTATAGTCGACGGCATGTCACTGGGTCACACCATCCTGGGGCTCCTGGAGTCCCGTCCGAGCCACGGCTACGACCTCAAGCGCGCCTACGACGAGCGCTTCGGGCAGTCCCGCTCGCTGCCCTACGGCCAGGTCTACGCGACGCTCTCCCGGCTGCTGAAGAACGGCCTGGTCGAGGTCGACGGCACCGAGGCGGGCGAGGGTCCCGAGCGCAAGCGGTACGTCATCACCGAGGCCGGGATCACCGATGTCGCCCGCTGGCTCGCCGAGCCGGAGAGCCCCGCCCCGTACCTGCAGAGCACCCTCTACACGAAGGTGGTGCTGGCCCTGCTCACCGGGCGCCCGGCCCACGAGGTGCTGGAGGCCCAGCGCGCCGAGCACCTGCGGCACATGCGCGAGCTGACCCGCCGCAAGCTGGCGGGCGACCTGGCCGACCAACTCCTCTGCGACCACGCGCTGTTCCACCTGGAGGCCGACCTGCGCTGGCTGGAGCTGACGGCCGCCCGGCTCGACGAACTCGCCAAGAAGGTGCACGCCTGATGGCCACCGCCCCCACCACCACGGCCCACACCACCGGCGCGCTCGCCGCGGGCGCGCTGCTGGCCGCCACCGACGTCCGGAAGGGCTTCGGCCTCACCCGGGCGCTGGACGGCGCCTCGCTGGAGATCGCTCCGGGTGAGCTGGTCGCCGTGCTCGGTGCCTCCGGCTCCGGCAAGTCCACGCTGCTGCACTGCCTGGCGGGCCTGATCCGGCCCGACGCCGGCACCGTCAGCTACCGCGGCCAGGACCTGGCCACCCTCTCGGACGGCGGCCGCAGCGCGCTGCGCCGGTCCGACTTCGGCTTCGTCTTCCAGTTCGGCCAACTGGTGCCCGAGCTCTCCTGCCTGGAGAACACGGCGCTCCCGCTGCGGCTGAACGGCATGCGCCGACGGGCCGCCGAGGAGCGGGCCCGGCAGTGGCTGGAGCGGCTCGACGTGGCCGACCTGGCCGACAAGCGGCCGGGCGAGCTGTCCGGCGGCCAGGGCCAGCGGGCCGCGATCGCCCGCGCGCTGGTCACCGAGCCCGCGGTGATCTTCGCCGACGAGCCCACCGGCGCGCTCGACTCGCTGCACAGCGAGAAGGTGATGGCGCTGCTCATGGCCGCCGCCCGGGAGTCCGGCGCGGCCGTGCTGCTGGTGACCCACGACATGCGGGTGGCCGCCTACGCGGACCGCGAGGTCGTGGTGCGCGACGGGCGCACCCGCGAGGCCGGGGCCGGCCGATGACCGACCGTCCGCGCCCCGCCTCGACGGCCGACCGTCCGCACCCCGCTCCGACGGCCGACCGTCCGCGCCCCGCCACGGTGGCCGCCCGGCCGCTCTCCCGTCTGGTCACCGACCTGGCGCTCGGCCTGCGCCTGGCCTTCACCGGGGGCCGGGACAGCCGGCTGCGCACCGTGCTGACCGCGGTCGGCGTCGGCCTCGGGGTGGCGACGCTGCTGCTGGCCGCCTCCTTCCCGGCCGTGCGCGCGCACCGTGACGACAAGCTGCGGATCCAGAGCGGCGCGGTCGTGTCCGCCACCCTCGCGCCCCGCTCCGACCACAGCCTGCTGATCCACGACGTCCGCGCCACCTACCACGGGCAGGACTTCTTCGGCCGCGTCGTGCAGCCGGAGGGGCCGAACTCCCCCCTGCCGCCGGGCCTGAGCGCCTATCCGGCGCCCGGCACGCTGGCCGTCTCGCCCGCCCTGGCCGAGCTGCTGCGCTCGCCCGGCGCGACCCTGCTGCGGGAGCGCTACCCCGAGCCGGTCACCGGCACGATCGGCCCGGCCGGCCTGGCCGGACCCGGCGACTACGCCTTCTACCTGGGCAGCGACCGGCTGACCGACACCGATCCGTCGACCCTGCGGATCGACCACTTCGAGGACAAGCTGCCGCCCAAGCCGACCGACCCGGTGCTGCTGCTGCTCACCGTGGCCGGGGTGGTGATCCTGCTCAGCCCGGTGGCCGTGTTCGTCGCCGCCGCCGCCCGGTTCGGCAGCGAGGCGCGGGACCGCCGGCTGGCCGCCCTGCGGCTCGCGGGCGCCGACCGCTCCACCACCGCGCGGATCTCGGCCGGCGAGTCGCTGGCCGGAGCGCTGGTGGGCCTGGGGCTGGGCATCGGCTTCTTCCTGGTCGGCCGTCAGCTGGTGGCTCGGGTGACCGTGGCGGGGCTGAGCGTCTTCGCCGACGACCTGCAGCCGCAGCCGGTGCTGGCGGCCCTGGTCCTCGTCGCCGTCCCGCTGCTGGCCGTCGCCGTCACCATGCTGACGATGCGCCGGATCGCCGCCGAACCGCTCGGCGTGGTGCGCGGCGCCGGGACCAGGCGTCGGGGGCTCTGGTGGCGGGTGCCGCTGCCCCTGCTCGGGCTGGGCCTGCTCTTCACCCAGCGCGGCGAGCTCACCTCGCCCGACGACAACCGGGCGCTGGCGATCCTGATCGCCGGCCTGCTCCTGCTGCTGATCGGCGCCACCCTGCTGCTGCCGCCGCTGGTCGCGCTGGTCTCCCGGGCGCTGCGCCGGGTCAGCGGGCCGCCGGCCTGGCAACTGGCTCTCGGGCGGCTGCGGTTCGGTCCGGAGAGTGCGGCCCGGCCGGTGACCGGCATCGTGGTGACGGTGGCGGGGGCGATCGCCCTGCAGAGCCTGCTCGGCTCGGTCGCCGCCGCGCGCAGCCCCGCCCCCGCCGACCTGGCCGCGATGGACCGCAGCCTGCTGTCCGTAAGCTTCGACGGGGCGGGCGACCGGCCCGGGCAGCTGGCCGACCGACTGCGGCACAGCCCGGGGGTGGCCGACGCGACCGGCTACACCGACATCTACGCCAGTGCGGGCGACCAGCTCTTCACGGTCCGGGTGGCCGACTGCGCGACGCTGACGGCCGTGGACCACGTCGCGGACTGCGCCGACGGGGACGTGTTCACCGCCGTGGGCCTGCAGTCCCGCGCGGCCGGCCGCAGCGCGCTCGCGGCGGGCGGGCCGGTGCAGTTGGAGCCGGCCGGTCAGCCGGCGCTGACCTGGCAGCTGCCGGTCTCCCGCGCCACCGTCGAACGGCCGGCGGAAGGCGGCCGGCTGCGCTACGGGGACCTCGTCCTGGCCACCCCGTCCGTCCTGCCGGCCGCCATGCTGCGCGCCCAGCCCGCCAAGGCCGACGTGCACCCGCTGCCCGGCACCCCGGACGCCGAGGACCGGATCCGCACGGACGCGGTGCTGATCAGCGTGGCGAGCCGGGTGTACGACCCCGCCAGCACCCGCCCGGACCCGCAGTTCCGCAGCGTGCGCAACGCCCTGACGGCGGGCACCGTGGCGGTGCTGGCCCTGATCGGTGCCAGCATGCTGGTCGGCCTGCTGGAGCAACTGCGCGAGCGCAGGCGGACCTTGGCGGTGCTCACCGCGTTCGGCACCCGCACCCGCACACTGGCCGGCGCGCTGCTCTGCCAGAGCGTCGTCCCGGTCGCGCTCGGTCTGGCGCTCGCCGTGGCCGCCGGTCTGGGGCTGGGGAGCGCCCTGCTCTTCCTGGCCAAGGTGCCGATCGCCTTCGTCTGGGGCGACATCGCCCTGATGACCGCGGCGGGGGCCGCCGTGGTGCTGCTGATCACGGCCCTGAGCCTGCCGGTGCTGTGGCGCGGGACGAAGCCGACGGGGCTGCGGTACGAGTAGGCGAGGGAGGGCGCCGTTGCGGTGGCCGACGGAGCCCTCCGCTGCCGCGCTCGCGGTCGGGCGCGTGCAGTTGGCTTGCGGTCGGGCGCTCGCGGTCGGGCGCGTGCGCGAGAATCCGGGGTGTGGAGGGGACGTTCAGGCTGCAGCGCCAGACGAGCCGGTGGGCGCGGTTCGCCCAGGTCACCGTCCGCGCCGTCGCGGCGGCCGAGTCGGGAGTGCGCGTGGGGCCCGACGTGGCCGCCGATGATCAATCCGGCCGGGCGGAGGCGTGCGACGGTGCGTGGTACGCGCTCAGTCGCCTCCCGGCGGACGCGCGCGGGATCGTCGTCTCGGTCGTCGCGATCGTCACAGCACCCGCGGACACCGGCCCGGGCGACGTGAAGTTCGCTGCGGCACACGCGGTCTGGGCCGCCCTCGGCCGACAGCCGGCCCAGCTCCCGTGGCTCGGCGAGGACGGGAATCCCGTCTTCCCGTAGTGCCGTGGGACCGAGTCGCAGGCGGCCGACCGGGCTGTCCGGCAGGCGCGGGAAGGTCCTGTGCCGCAGCGTCAGTGGTGGCCGAGATCCTCGGTGGCCAGACCGAGCGCCTGGCGAAGGTCCCGCTCCTGGGCGTGCCAGGCGTGGGCGGAGCGGAGCTGCGCGAGCTGGGCAGCGCTGTCGGTAGCGGGGTGGTTCGAGGCGTCCCGCCAAGCGGGCGCGGCGGCGCGCAGCGCGGTGATCAGCTGGGTGCTCTTCTCCCCGGCACCGCCCGGCCACGGCCGGCCCGCCAGCAAGGTGGCGGCGCTCGGCAGGGCGCCGGCGTACTGCTGCAAGTAGCTCTTCTCGTCGTAGTCGCCGCCCTCGCTCCTGGGTGCCTCGTGATCCAGCTGGTCGAGTGTGGCCATCGCCTGCAGGAAGGCGAGTTGATCCGGAGTCAGGTCGGTCGAGTCGCGGCGGACCGAGCCGGTGGTGGGGCGGCCGGTGCTCTGCAGGATGCAGACCGCAGTGTGCTTGCCCTGCTTCCAGTCGTCCGAGAACGGTTCGTAGTACTCGCTGATCACCGAACGCGGAAGCAGCCAGCGGTCCATGGCGTAGACCTGCTCTGCATGGGCACAGCCTGCGTCGGCCTGGGCCTCCACGGCGGTGGAGCCCGGGTAGTCGCTCGGACCGGTGAGGTCCACGCGCTGGGCCACCTCGCCGAGGTGAGGTTCGGAGCAGGGCACCACGTGGAGCACGGCCGACGAGTGCAGGATGCGGTTGTAGCACTGACCGACCTGGAGATCCACGGGGTAGGTGGTCCGGGACACCTCGTGGACGACGAAGGCGAACAGGGCAGTGGTCCCCACCAGGCCGGTGAGCCCGAGGAACAGTCCTGCCGTGGCGAGTGCGCGGCCGCGTTGCCGGCGCTTGCGGAGCTGGACCAGCGAGCCGATGCCGAGCCCGATCGCGACCGGCCACAGGAGCAGGGTCAGACCGGTGACCAGCGCCGCGATGCCCAGCCCGTTGGTGCCGGGCACCGGTCGGCGTTCCGGCGCGGCCGGGGGCCACGAGGCGAACTGTCCGGCGCTCGGCGGGGCCTCCCAAGGGTCCCAGCGCGTTCCTGCGAGGACCTGGGCGGACGGCGGTGCAGCGGCGGCCACGGGTGACGCGGTGGCAGGGGGCGCGTCGTGGGCAGGCGTCCGGCCGGTGGTCAGCGCCTCCGCGGACGGTTCGCCGGCCGCGCCGACGGTGCCCGGAACGGTCGGCTCACCGTCGCCGCCCGCATGCTGCTGCTCGCTGCCCGTGGACACGCGTGATTCCCCCGCCTGATAGGCACAACCGTTCGATCAAGGAGGGACTCTAGTGGACGCCGGGCACGGCGTTCGCCCGCGGGACGGTCGCAGGCCTCCCGGGTGACCGGGCGGGGTCACGCCGGGCCGACGTGGGCCGCGACGAGGCGCCAGCCGTGGTCGGGAGTGTGGACCCAGGTGCGGGTGTACCGGAGGCGGGCGGTGAACTCCGCACCGTCGACGGAGCCGGCGAGGGTGCCGAGGAACCAGGTGAGCCCGGTCGTTCCCACGACGAGGACGGCCAGGTCCTCCTCGTCGACCCGGGTGAGCCGCTGCCGGCCGCTCCGCTGGAGCTCCAGGTCGTCGCTCTTGCCGTACAGGCGCCCGTCCGGCCCGGTGAAGACCAGACGGTCGTCGAGCAGGTGGTCGAGCGCGCCGGCGTCGGCAGCCAACTGCGCGGCCTGGAGGCGGTGTTCGGCGGCGCGCAGGTCCGCGGTCGGGTCGGTGGCCATGGGCAGCACGCTACCCCGTGCTGCCCGGCCCCGGCCGGGGTTCCCGCCCGCGCTGCCGCCGGGGGCCTGGACAGGAGTACCGGTCCGGCCGACCGCCTACTCCTCCCGCGGTAGGACTGGTGCCGCCGGCCGCACGACGCGCGGTGGTGGGGCGGGGCGGCAGGGTGGAGGGGTAAGCGCAGGTCGACGGCGAGGAGTTGGATCCCCATGTACGCGAACGTGGCCCAGGCAGGGTGGCACCCGTGGTTCCTGTTCATTCCGTTCTTCTGGCTCGCCGTGGTGGTGCTCGTGTTCGCGGTGCTGCGGCGGACCGTGTGGCGGCGTGCGGGGGCGTGCGGGTACGGGTACGGCGGGCGGCAGGCGGGGCCGATGGCGGTGCTCGGTGAGCGGTACGCCCGCGGTGAGATCGACGAGGACGAGTACCGGGCGCGCCGGGCGGTGATCACGGAGGGCGACAGGTGAACCGGGGGTCCCCGGGCCCCACCCGGCCCGGGGGACCCATAAGGAGAAGCTGCACAGGGCAGAATGATTACTTTCCGTTACAATTGATCCCATGGCAGCCACCCCCAGCAGCAGCACCGTCGATGTCGACCGTTCCGACGCCGCCTACCGGGCCTGGCTCAAGGAGGCGGTCCGCAAGGTCCAGGCCGACGCCAACCGCTCGGCCGACACGCACCTGCTGCGCTTCCCGCTCCCGGACGAGTGGGGCGTCGACCTGTACCTGAAGGACGAGTCCACCCACCCCACGGGCAGCCTGAAGCACCGGCTGGCGCGCTCGCTCTTCCTGTACGGGCTGTGCAACGGGTGGATCCGGCCGGGGAAGCCGGTGATCGAGGCGTCGAGCGGGTCGACCGCGGTGTCGGAGGCGTACTTCGCGCAGCTGATCGGGGTCCCGTTCATCGCCGTGATGGCCAAGAGCACCAGCCGGGCCAAGATCGAGCTGATCGAGTTCCACGGCGGCAGCTGCCACCTGGTGGACAGCGCCTGCGAGGTCTACGAGGTCTCCGCGCGGCTGGCGGCCGAGACCGGCGGCCACTACATGGACCAGTTCACCTACGCGGAGCGGGCCACCGACTGGCGCGGCAACAACAACATCGCGGAGTCGATCTTCGCCCAGCTGCGCCTGGAGCCGCACCCCGAGCCGGCCTGGATCGTGGCCACCGCCGGCACCGGCGGCACCTCGGCGACGATCGCCCGCTACGTGCACTACCAGCAGTTCGACACCCGGATCTGCGTGGCCGACCCGGAGAACTCCTGCTTCTTCGACGGCTGGCTCGAGCACGAGCCGCAGGCCACCTGTTCCACCCCCTCGCGGATCGAGGGGATCGGCCGGCCGCGGATGGAGCCCAGCTTCGTGCCCGGCGCGGTCGACCGGATGATGAAGGTGCCCGACGCCGCCTCGATCGCCGGCATCCGGGTGCTGGAGGGGGTGCTGGGCAAGAAGGCCGGGGCCTCCACCGGTACGGGGCTGTGGAGCGCGCTGCGGATCGTGGCCGAGATGCGCGAGCGCGGCGAGCGCGGCAGCGTCGTCACGCTGATCTGCGACCCCGGCGACCGCTACCTCGACAAGTACTACTCCGACGCGTGGCTGGCCGAGCAGGGCATCGAGATCGCCCCGCACCAGCGGGCGCTGGAGGCGTTCCTGGCAGGAAACGGTTGGTCAGAAACGCTGCCCGCGTGATATTCCACGGGCATGGAAGATCTTCTGACTGAGCGACTGATACTGCACCCCTTCACCCTCGAGGAGGCGCAGCGGGTCGCGGAGGGCGTGGCCGGCCCCCAGGACACCTGGGGCGCCGACTACCCGAGCGAGGGCGAGCGGATCGGCGCTCGGATGTTCGTCAAGCGGCAGAGCGCCACCGAGGAGCTGCTGCAGCCGTGGGGCGGCTACGAGATCCGCCGCCGCAGCGACGGCGTGGCGATCGGCGGCATCGGCTTCCACGGCGCCCCGGACGCGAGCGGCACGGCCGAGATCGGCTACGGCCTGTCCGAGTCCGAGCGCGGCAAGGGCTACGCCAGCGAGGCGGTCCGCGCGATGGTGGCCGCGGTGCGCGGGTGGGGCCTGAAGCGCCTGATCGCCGACACCGACCTGGACAACCTCCCGTCCCAGCGGGTGCTGGAGGCGGTCGGCATGGCGCAGACCGGGCAGGACGACGGGCTCAAGTTCTACGCGATCGAGCTCTGAGCCCGACGCCGCGTCAGCGGCTCACAGCCCCGTCGGGGCCAGGACCAGCTCGCGCACGTACTCCCGGGCCGCCTCCGCGGCCTCGGCGGAGAGCGCCGCATCGGTGACCCAGGTGTCCACCTCGCCCAGCTCGGCGAAGGTGGACAGGCCGACCACGCCCCACTTGGTGTGGTCGGCCACGGCGACCACCCGGCGGGCCGAGGCGACGAAGTTCCGGTTGGTCTCGGCCTCGGCCAGGTTCGGGGTGGACAGCCCCGCCTCGGGGGAGAGGCCGTGGGTGCCGAGGAAGAGCAGGTCGAAGTGGAGCGAGCGGATCGCCCGGTCGGCCACCGGACCGACCAGCGAGTCCGAGGGGGTGCGCACCCCGCCGGTCAGCACCACGGTGGTGCCGGTGGCCTCGCCCTGGCGCTGGGCCCGCTCGAACACGTCGGCCACCCGCACCGAGTTGGTCACCACGGTCAACTGACCGACCGTCACCAGGTGCTGGGCCAGCGCGAAGGTGGTGGTGCCGCCGGAGAGCGCGATCGCCATCCCGGGGCTGACCAGCACGGCCGCCGCCCGGGCGATCTCCTCCTTGGCGGAGAGCTCCAGCGAGGACTTGGCCTCGAAGCCGGGCTCGTGGGTGCGGGCCTCCTCGACCGGCACCGCGCCGCCGTGCACCTTCTCGACCGCGCCGACCTTCGCCAGCGCGTCCAGGTCGCGGCGGATCGTCATGTCGGAGACGTTCAGCCGGCGGGTCAGCTCGTTGACCCGGACGCCGCCGCGGCGGCGGACCTCGTCCAGGATCAGCGCCCGGCGCTGCTCGGCCAGGAGGTTGCTGCTGTCGGCCACTGACGCGCCCTTCCCTGATAACCCGGTGGTGCGCCTATCCTGCCACGTCCAAGGTCAGCCGGGCAGCGGGAGATCGGCCGGAACGAGCAGCTGCAGTTCCTCGGTGGACGGGTCGGGCAGGTGGGCCACCCGCATCGCGTGCCGCTCCACCATGGTCTCGAAGACCTGGCGGGCGGTGCGGCCGTTGCCGAAGGTCGGGCCGCGCTGCAGGGTCGAGAAGTGGTCCAGCAGTGCCGCGGCGGCCGGGTCGGAGAGCTGGTACTCCTGCTCCTGGCACTGCGTGCGGGCGATCTCCAGCAGCTCGGCGTCGGTGTAGTCGGGGAAGGTGATGGTGCGTGAGAAGCGCGAGGACAGGCCCGGGTTGGCGGCCAGGAAGCGCTCCATCTCGGCGGTGTAGCCGGCCACGATGACCACCACCTCGTCGCGGTGGTCCTCCATCAGCTTGACCAGGGTGTCGATCGCCTCCCGGCCGAAGTCCCGGGCGCCGTCCTCGGGGGCCAGCGTGTAGGCCTCGTCGATGAACAGCACCCCGCCCCTGGCCCGGTCGAAGGCGGCCTGGGTGCGGATCGCGGTGGAGCCGATGTGCTCGCCGACCAGGTCGACCCGGGCGACCTCGACCAGGTGCCCGCGCTGCAGCACCCCGAGGGCGGCCAGGATCTCGCCGTAGAGCCGGGCCACGGTGGTCTTGCCGGTGCCGGGGGAGCCGGTGAAGACCAGGTGGCGGCGGAGCGAGGGGGCCTTCAGCCCCGCCTGGCGGCGCCGCCGGCCGACCGAGATCAGGTCGATCAGGGTGCGCACCTCCTGCTTCACGGTGGCCAGGCCGATCAGCGCGTCCAGCTCGGCCAGCGTCTCGTCGGCCGGGCGGCAGTCCGGGATGGGGGCGATCTGCGGCGGCGCGACCAGGGCCGCCGCGCCGGCGGTCAGCTGGGCGGTGCGCTGGGCCGGCACCGGCTCGGCGGCCGGGACCGGCGGCCCCGCGGAGACGTCGTCCGAGGTGCAGGCCTCCACCAGCGGCCCCGGCTCGGCGATCTCGAAGCCGGCCCGGGCGTTCTGCTCGGCCCGGCAGCGGGTCAGCACGGTGCGGCAGCCGTCGATGATGTGGAAGCCGTAGCCCTTGCCCTGCACCGCCCGGCAGTCCTCGAAGCTGCCCCGGCCCTGGGCCGAGACGTACACCGCCGCCTCCGCGCTGGCCCGCACCACGCAGTCGCGCAGCACCGGGTCGGCCCCCTTGGTGACGATCACCCCCGTGGCCACCTCGGCGATCTCGCAGTCGGTCAGCAGCCCGCCGCTGCCGTGGTCGCGGAACCAGAGCCCGGTGCCGGCCTGCTGCACCCGGCAGCGCTCCAGCGCCACCGTGGCGCCGGAGCTGACCGAGACGGCCGAGCTGCGGATCCGGCTGAAGGAGGTGTCGGTGACGGTGGCCTGGGAGTCGCGGTCCAGCACGAAGAGCGCGTCCGGCAGGTCGTGCAGCGCGCAGTCGGTCAGGGTCACCTTGGCGCCGTCGCTGACCCAGATCGCGGGGTAGTCGCCGGTGGAGTCCTCGATCTCGCAGCCGGTGGCGTCCACCCGGGTGCCCGGGTCCCAGACCGAGAGCGCGCCGCGGCCGAAGGAGCGCACGGTGCTGCGCTCCAGCGTCAGCACCGAGCGGCCGCGCAGGTCGGCGGCGTTCTCCGGCAGGTCGTGCAGCCGGCAGTCGCGCAGCTCCAGGGCGGCCTCGGTGTCCAGGGTCAGCCCGTTGCCGGTGACCCGGTGCACCTCGCAGTCGGTGAGCCGGCCGACCGCCTTGGCCTCGGCCTGCACGCCGCTGCCGCGGATCTCGTAGATCTCGCACCCGGTGAGCTCGGCCAGGCTGCCGGCGTCGGTGAGCAGCACCCCGGCGCCGGTGGCGTGGTGCAGCCGGCAGCGGTCCAGCTCGGCCCGGGCGCCCTCCAGCACCGCGAGGCCGGCCTGCCCGGCCGCGCTCACCTCGCAGTCGGTGAACCGGGCCTGGGCCTGGCCGCGCAGCCGCAGCCCGAGGCCGGAGGGGTTACTGACGGTGCATCCGGTCAGCCGGGGCGCGGCCCGGTCGGACACCTCCACGCCGACCGCGGCGTGGGTGTCCACCCGGCAGCCGGTGAGCAGGGCGTCGGCGCCCGGGCCGGTGATCCGCACGGCCGCCGCCGAGCTGTCGTAGCTCTCGATCACCAGGTCCCGCACGGTGGCGGCGGCGGTGACGGTCAGTCCCACCCCGGAGGGCGGGTCGATCCGCACCGTGCCCGGGCCCTCGGCGGGCAGCACCGTGACCGGCTTGTCCAGCAGCACGTTCTCGCGGAAGACGCCCGGGCGCACCGTCACCGTGTCGCCGGGCTCGGCGGCGGCCAGCGCCTCGGCGAGGGTCTCGTACTCCCCGGCGCGGCGCCGCCAGCGCGAGCCGCTGTCCTGCGTGACCCGGACCCTGTGCTCACCCATGACGCTCCGTCGCCCCGCCTTCCGTGCTCGTCCTGCCGCGGCCCCGATGCCTCACCGTAGCGTGCCCGGGCCGGGGCACCGGGCCCGCTCCGTGCCCGGGAGGCCCTTGTGCTAGGGCCACCCCTAGGCAGCCGGCAGGCGGTCGCCGACGTCGAGCACCTCGACCCGGTCGCCCACCCGGAGGGTGCCCAGCGCGTCACCGGTCACCCCGTCGGGTCGTTCCGGGATCAGGTTGACGCCGAAGGCGGCCTTCTTGTCGAACCGGCGCCGGGCGGCCAGGGTGCGCAGCGGCTCCGGGCCGCGCCGCTCGCCGGTCTCCTGGTCGGTGGTGGTCACCACGCAGCGCCCGCACAGCTTGACCGCGCGGAACACCACCTCGCCGACCCGGACCCGGCGCCAACGGTCCTCGGACCACGGCTCGGTGCCCTCGACCACCAGGTTCGGGCGGAACCGGGTCATCGGCAGCGGTTCGTGGTCGGCCGCCACCAGCCAGTCGTTGAGCGCGGCCAGCGAGGAGGTGGTGGTGGCCAGCAGCGGGAAGCCGTCGGCCATCGAGACCGTCTCGCCGGGCGCGCTGAAGTCCGGCGCGATCGCCCGGGACAGCGGGTCGGCCAGGTGCAGCAGCCGCAGCTCGGGGTCGCCCACCTGCTCGCGCAGCCAGAGCTGGGCCTTCTCCTCGGCCTCCAGGGTCGCGAAGACGGCACCGAACACCTCGCCGCGGGCCCCGACGGCGCCCTCGGCCGCGCTCGGCACCGGGACCCGCAGCTGCTCCCCGGTCGGGGCGGTGACCAGCAGCGCGCCGTCCTCGGCGAGTTCGGGCCGGAACCGGCCGAGCTGCGCCAGGTCGCGCTGGGTCAGCGCCAGTCCGCCGGGCCGGGCCACCATCCAGCGCCGGTCGCCGCGCAGCCCCCAGGGCTCCACCACGGCCTGCCGCGGGCTCTGCCGGTACATGGACTTGACGGGGTATCGGTGCAATCCGCTGAGCAGGGGCATGCGGCCCATCCTGCCAGGTACGGTGGGGCGCAGATGCGGACGGGCCGCCCGGCCCGCCG
>NZ_JBHYKG010000087.1:25704-28284 GCF_042741245.1 Kitasatospora sp. NPDC058965 | reverse complement strand
CAGGCCGGCTACCCGTCGTCGCCTTGGTAGGCCATTACCCCACCAACAAGCTGATAGGCCGCGGGCTCATCCTGCACCGCCGGAGCTTTACACCCGGGACCATGCGGTCCCAGGTCATATCCGGTATTAGACCCCGTTTCCAGGGCTTGTCCCAGAGTGCAGGGCAGATTGCCCACGTGTTACTCACCCGTTCGCCACTGATCCACCCCGAAGGGCTTCACCGTTCGACTTGCATGTGTTAAGCACGCCGCCAGCGTTCGTCCTGAGCCAGGATCAAACTCTCCGTGAATGTCTACCGGTAATCCGGTCTCCACCCGCGCAGAGCGGCACAGCAACCACCGGAATAGGGCGGCCCCGTGCACTGCGTCCTCGCTAGTGTTTGTTTCAAAAGGAATCTCCAACCCCGATCAAGTGATCAAGGCCGGGGATGTCAACATATCTGGCGTTGACTTTTGGCACGCTGTTGAGTTCTCAAGGAACGGACGCTTCCTTCGAGTTGATTTCTCAACCCTCCGGGCTTCGTTCTTTCGTGTTTCCAGCTTATCAGATGCTTTCCGTTCCGTTTCCGGCTCCGGATTCCATTCCGATGTGCTTTCGCCTTTCGGCGCTCCCGAACTCTAGCAGAGTTTCTCGGTCCGTTTTCCCCGCTCGAACGTCAATCGAAATTCGGAGCGGAGCCGCGCGACCGGGGCGGGGCAACTCGGAGAACATTACGCACCGAGTCGCCCCGCGTCAAATCAGGGCGGGGATCAGACCTCGACCACGACCGGCAGGATCATCGGCCGGCGGCGGTAGTTGTCGGCCACCCACTTGCCGATGGTGCGGCGCACCAGCTGCTGGACCTGGCGCACCTCCAGCACGCCGTTGTCGGCGGACTTGCGCAGCGCCTCCTCCAGCTTCTGCACCACGGGGGCGAAGGCGGAGTCGTCGATGCCGGAGCCGCGGGCCTGGATGGTCGGGCCGCTGACGATCTTGCCGCTGCTGGAGTCCACCACGACGAAGACCGAGATGAAGCCCTCCTCGCCGAGGATCCGACGGTCCTTCAGCGAGGACTCGGTGATGTCGCCGACCGAGGAGCCGTCGACGTACACGTAGCCGGCCTGCACCTTGCCGACGATCTTGGCGACGCCGTTCTCCAGGTCGACCACCACGCCGTCCTCGGCGATGACCGTGCGGTTCTTCGGCACACCGGTCTTCATGCCCAGCTCGGCGCAGGCACGCAGGTGGCGCCACTCGCCGTGCACCGGCATCAGGTTCTTCGGCTTGCAGATGTTGAAGAAGTAGAGCAGCTCGCCGGCCGAGGCATGCCCGGAGACGTGCACCTTGGCGTTGCCCTTGTGGACGACGTTGGCTCCCCAGCGGGTCAGGCCGTTGATCACGCGGTAGATCGCGGTCTCGTTGCCCGGGATCAGCGAGGAGGCCAGGATGACCGTGTCGCCCTCGACGATCCGGATCTGGTGGTCGCGGTTGGCCATCCGGGACAGCGCCGCCATCGGCTCGCCCTGCGAACCGGTGCAGACCAGCACGACCTCCTTGTCCGGCAGGTCGTCCAGCTGCTTCACGTCGACGATCAGGTTGCCGGGGACCTTCAGGTAGCCCAGGTCACGGGCGATGCCCATGTTGCGCACCATCGAGCGGCCGACGAAGGCGACCTTGCGCTTGTACTCGTGCGCGGCGTCCAGCACCTGCTGGATGCGGTGCACGTGGCTGGCGAAGGAGGCGACGATGATGCGCTTCTCCGCGTTGGCGAAGACGTTGCGCAGCGCGGCGGAGATGTCCCGCTCGTGCGGGATGAAGCCGGGGACCTCGGCGTTGGTGGAGTCCACCAGCAGCAGGTCCATGCCCTCCTCGGCCAGCTTGGCGAAGGCGGGCAGGTCGGTCAGCCGACCGTCCAGCGGCAGCTGGTCCATCTTGAAGTCGCCGGTGGCGACCACCATGCCGGCCGGGGTGCGGACCGCGACCGCCAGGGCGTCCGGGATGGAGTGGTTGACCGCGATGAACTCGCAGTTGAAGGGGCCGATCTGCTCCCGCTCCCCCTCGGCGACCTCCAGCACGTAGGGGCGGATCCGGTGCTCGGCGAGCTTGGCCTCGATCAGCGCCAGGGTCAGCTTCGAACCGATCAGCGGGATGTCCGGGTTCTCCCGGAGCAGGTAGGGCACGGCACCGATGTGGTCCTCGTGACCGTGGGTCAGGACGATGCCGTCGATCTTGTCGAGGCGGTCCCGGATCGAGGAGAAGTCCGGCAGGATCAGGTCGATGCCGGGCTGCTCGTCCTCCGGGAAGAGCACGCCGCAGTCGATGATCAGCAGTCGGCCCGCGTACTCCAGCAGGGTCATGTTGCGACCGATCTCCCCCAGTCCGCCGAGCGGGGTGATGCGGATCGCGTTCGGCGCGAGTGCGGGCGGCGCGCCGAGTTCAGGATGAGGGTGGCTCAAAAGACTCTCCGTTCACGCAGCGCGCCATATGCCGCGGGGTCTTCGCCCCACCCGCATATTGGGCGCGGCGTGGGGCGTAACAGTGAGGGCGGGGCCCGCGGCCACCCGCGGGGCGGTATTGTGGCGCGCGCCGGGGGTGTCCGGT
>NZ_JBHYKG010000087.1:0-25694 GCF_042741245.1 Kitasatospora sp. NPDC058965 | reverse complement strand
GTTTTGCGGATGGCGTTCGCCGGCTTGGGGGCCGGCGCGCCGCGTTCAGTTTGTGTGTGGCTAAACCCACTGTCCGTTCAGGCAGCGCGCATTTTGCGGGGGGGTCTTCGCCCCCCCGGAATAGGGCGCGCGGCTTCGTCAGTACCTGTCAGGTCGGTCCGCTCGTCACCGAGCGGCTCGTTCTTGTGCCTCGCGCCGGTCGTCTCCGGTTCGGCGACGGGCCCCGCTGGCGGCTGCGGGGTCCGGCGATCCGGGGGCGCGCACGTCGTGTCGTTACAGGTGTACCCCGCCTGCGGCGAGATCCTCCTTCAGGCGGGCGATCTCCTCCGGTGTGGCGTCGACCAGCGGCAGCCGGACCGGACCCGCCGGGTGGCCGGCCAGGCCGAGCGCGGCCTTGGTGAGGATCAGACCCTGGGTGCGGAACATGCCGGTGTAGACCGGCAGCAGGCTCTGGTGCACGGCGGTGGCCCGCGCGGTGTCACCCGCACCGTACGCCTCGACCAGCTCGCCCAACCGGTCGGCCACCAGGTGGCCGACCACACTGACCATACCGACGGCTCCGACCGACAGCAGCGGCAGGTTGAGGATGTCGTCGCCGGAGTACCAGGCCAGCCCGGACCGGGCGATCGCCCAGGAGGCCGCGGCGAGGTCGCCCTTCGCGTCCTTGTTGGCCACGATCCGGGGGTGCTCGCCGAGCCGGACCAGGGTCTCGTGGCTCAGCGCGACGCCGGACCGGCCGGGGATGTCGTAGAGCATCACCGGCAGTCCGGTGGCGTCGGCCACCGCGACGTTGTGCCGGTACAGCCCCTCCTGCGGGGGCTTGCTGTAGTACGGGGTCACCACCAGCAGGCCGTGGGCACCGGCGGCCTCGGCCTGCCGGGCCAGCTCGACGCTGTGCGCGGTGTCGTTGGTGCCGCAGCCGGCGACCACGTGCGCGCGGTCCCCCACCGCCTCCACCACGGCGCGCACCAGCTGCGCCTTCTCGGCGTCACTGGTGGTCGGTGACTCGCCGGTGGTGCCGTTCAGCACCAGGCCGTCGTTGCCCAGGTCCACCAGGTGGGAGGCCAGGCGCTGGGCGCCGTCGAGGTCGAGCCCGCCGTCGGCGGTGAACGGGGTCACCATCGCGGTCAGGACCCGGCCGAAGGGAGCGTGCGGAGTGGAGGTCGGAGCCATGGGTCCAAAAATACTCGTAGCCGATGAGGAGGCTGGGAGTCCGGTCCAGGGTTCGGACACGGGACCCCCTGACGAGGGGCCAGAAAGGCGACAAACCATAGGATTCCGGTGCTACCTGCTCGGGGGTTCAAGCAGCACCGGAATCCGTGTCCTGAGCCTAGGGAGCGCCCGATTCCGTCGCAATCCAGACATGCCGGACCGATGCGCCCATATGCCTATCGGCCCAGGTCAGGGTGCGACCCGGCCGTGTGCGTTGAAGGCCGCATGGGTGAGCGGCATCAGTCGGGCCCACTGGGCCTCCATCTGCTCGGCCACCATCTCGATCTCGCGCTGCGGGAACGACGGCACCTTGGCCCGCTCGTCCTTGGTCCGCAGCGACAGGAAGTGCATCAGCGAGCGCGCGTTGCAGGTCGCGTACATCGAGGAGAACAGGCCCACCGGCAGCACCGCCCGGGCCACCTCGCGGGCGACGCCCTCGGCGAGCATCTCCTGGTACGCCGCGTACGCCTCGGTGTAGGCCCGCTCCATCGCACTGCGGACGGCCTTGTGCTGACCGGGCGAACCCTCGTGGAACTCGTACTTGCCCGGGCGGCCGACCTGGACGAGCTTGCGCTCCTCGGCCGGGACGTAGAAGACCGGCTGCAGCTCGCGGTAGCGGCCGCTCTCCTCGTTGTAGGACCAGCCGGCCCGGTGCCGGTGGAACTCGCGGAAGACGAAGATCGGGGCGCTGACGAAGAAGGTCATCGAGTTGTGCTCGAACGGCGTGCCGTGCCGGTCCCGCATCAGGAAGTTGATCAGGCCCTTGGACTTCTCGGGGTCCTGCTGCAGTTCGTCCAGGGACTGCTCGCCGGCGGTGGACACCCGGGCCGCCCACAGGACGTCGGTGTCGGTGGCGGCGCTGCGGACCAGCTCCACCGTCACGTCGCTGCGGAACGCGGGGTCGGTCCCCTGTGCGTCGGTCACGCGTTACTCCTCTTTCCGAGCCATTCTCGCGAGCAGCCTAGGGCGCTACCAGGACCGTAGTGGTAGTCACTGGCAGTACCTGGCATCAGCCGCGCAGCTTGATGGCGTGGTGCATGGTCTTGCGGGCCCGCGGGGTGTCCCCCGCATCGGCGTAGGCGACGGCCAGGCGGAACCACACCCGCCAGTCACCGGGTTCGGCCTCGGCCTCCGCCTGCCGCCTGGCGAAGACCGCGTCGGCCGAGTCGCGGTCGATCCGGCCGCCCGAGGTGCGCTTGAGCTCGTCCACCGGCAGGCCGCCCTCGGCCTCCAGCTGGCGCGACATCTCCTCGGTGGTGCGGCCGAACCGGATGGTCTGGCGGAGGAACCAGACCCCGATGCCGGGGATGACGAAGGCGCAGATCCCGATGCCGATGCCGGCCGGCTTGCCGGTGGCGATCAGCTGGACCCCCTCCAGCACGCAGATCAGCGCGACGAAGAAGAGCACCCCCGCCAGGACGAAGAACCCGGTGCGCGAGGTCATCACAGGTCCAGGAAGTTCTCGAGCCCGAAGGTCAGCCCGGGGGTCTCGACCACCTTGCGCACGCCCAGCAGGATGCCCGGCATGAAGCAGCTGTGGTGCAGCGAGTCGTGGCGGATCGTCAGGGTCTCGCCGGTGTCGCCGAACAGCACCTCCTGGTGCGCCAGCAGGCCGCGCAGCCGCACCGCGTGCACCGGCACCCCGTCCACGTCGGCGCCGCGCGCGCCGGGCAGCGCGTGGGTGGTCGGGTCCTGCTGGCGGGGCCGGCCGGCCGCGTCCCGGGCGGCGGCGATCAGCTGGGCGGTGCGGGTGGCGGTGCCGCTGGGCGCGTCCGCCTTGCGGTCGTGGTGCAGCTCGACCACCTCGACCGACTCGAAGTACTTGGCCGCCTGCTGGGCGAACTGCATGGTGAGCACGGCGCCGATGGAGAAGTTGGGCGCGATCAGCACGCCGACGCCGGGCGCGGCCTTCAGCCAGCCCTGCAGCAGGTCCAGCCGCTCCGGGGTCCAGCCGGTGGTGCCGACCACCGAGTGGATCCCGTTGGCGGTGCAGAACTCCAGGTTGCGCATCACCGCGTCCGGGTGGGTCAGCTCGACCGCGACCTGCGCGTCGGCCGCGGTGAGCTCGCCCAGCTCGCTGTCGCGGCCGAGCGCGGCGACCAGCTCCAGGCCCTCGGCGGCCTGCACCGCCTTGACGGCCTCGGAGCCGATCCGTCCGGTGGCGCCGATGACGGCGACGCGCAGGGTCATCTCTGTCCTCACTCCCAGCTGTGTCTGTTACAGGAAGGCCGCGAGCGTGGCCGCCCGCTTGTCGGCGATCGGGCCGATCAGGGCCAGCGACGGCCGGTGCGCCCCCAGCACATCACGGGCCACCGCGTGCACGTCGGCCAGGGTGACACCGGAGATCTTCGCCAGCATCTCGTCCACCGACAGGTGCTGCCCGTAGGCCAGCTCGGCCTTGCCGATCCGGTTCATCAGCGAACCGGTGTCCTCCATGCCCAGCACGGTGGAGCCGGAGATCTGGCCGATCGCCCGGCTCAGCTCCTCCTCGGTGATCCCCTCGGCGACCACCTTGTCCAGCTCCTCGCGGCAGATCCGCAGCACCTGCTCGACCCGCTTGGGCTGGCAGCCGGCGTAGATGCCGAACAGGCCGGAGTCGGCGTACGAGGACGAGTAGGAGTAGACCGAGTAGGCCAGGCCGCGCTTCTCCCGGACCTCCTGGAAGAGCCGCGAGCTCATCCCGCCGCCGAGCGCGGCGTTCAGCACGCCCAGCGCCCAGCGCCGCTCGTCGTGCCGGGGCAGTCCGGGCACCCCGAGGACCAGGTGGGCCTGCTCGGTGGGCCGGTTCAGCACCTCCAGGCGGCCGGCCGTGCGCACCGCGCGGATCCCGCGGCGGGCCTCGGCGGGCGCCGCCGCGGAGCGCTCCAGCAGCGGCGCGAAGGCCGCCTTGACCTGCCTCACCACGGCCGCGTGGTCCAGGTTGCCGGCCGCCGCGACCACCAGGTGCTCCGGCTTGTAGCGGCGCTTGAAGAAGCCCGCGATCTGGTCCCGGCTCAGCGAGGTGACGGTCTCCTGGGTGCCCAGGATCGGGCGGCCGAGCGGCGCGTCGCCGTAGATCACCTTGGCGAACAGGTCGTGCACCACGTCGCCCGGGTCGTCCTCGGCCATCGCCATCTCCTCCAGGATGACGCCGCGCTCGGCCTCCACGTCCTCCGGGCGGATCAGCGATCCGGTGAGCATGTCGCAGACCACGTCGATGGCGAGCGGCAGGTCGGTGTCGAGCACCCGCGCGTAGTAGCAGGTGTTCTCCTTGGCGGTGAAGGCGTTCATCTCGCCGCCCACCGCGTCCAGCGCGGCCGAGATGTCCAGCGCCGAGCGCCGGGCCGTGCCCTTGAAGAGCAGGTGCTCCAGGTAGTGGGTGGCACCGTTCAGCTGCGGGGTCTCGTCCCGCGAGCCGACGCCGACCCAGATGCCGAAGGTGGCCGACCGCACCGTGGGCAGGGTTTCGGTGACCACCCGCAGGCCACCGGGGAGGACGGTGCGGCGCACCGTGCCCGCGCCGTCCAGGCCCTTGAGCAGGGTTCGGGTACTGCCGGGACGCTGGTTCGTCGCCGAGGCCTGGGCCACGGGCTTCCTTCTTTCGCGCAAGAACAGACACCGGAGGGGAGAACAGGGTGCGGCCCGTACGCCGCCAGGGGCGTACGGGCCGCGGGGGTGGCTAGCGCCGCGTCACTCGGACGCGGCCTCGTCGCCCTCTTCACCCTCGATGACCGGGATCAGCGAGAGCTTGCCGCGCGGGTCGATCTCGGCGATCTCGACCTGCACCTTGGCGCCGACGCCGAGCACGTCCTCGACGTTCTCCACGCGCTTGCCACCGGCGAGCTTGCGGATCTGCGAGATGTGCAGCAGGCCGTCCTTGCCCGGCATGAGCGAGACGAAGGCGCCGAAGGTGGTGGTCTTCACCACGGTGCCCAGGTAGCGCTCGCCGACCTCCGGCATGGTCGGGTTGGCGATCTGGTTGATCGTGGTCCGGGCGGCCTCGGCGGCCGGGCCGTCGGAGGCACCGATGTAGATGGTGCCGTCGTCCTCGATCGTGATCTCGGCGCCGGTGTCCTCCTGGATCTGGTTGATCATCTTGCCCTTGGGGCCGATGACCTCACCGATCTTGTCGACCGGGATCTTGATGGTGATGATCCGCGGCGCGTTCGGCGACATCTCGTCGGGCGTGTCGATGGCCTCGTTCATCACGTCCAGGATGTGCAGGCGGGCGTCCTTGGCCTGCTTCAGCGCGGCGGCCAGCACGGAGGCCGGGATGCCGTTCAGCTTGGTGTCCAGCTGCAGCGCGGTGATGAAGTTGCGGGTACCGGCGACCTTGAAGTCCATGTCGCCGTACGCGTCCTCGGCACCCAGGATGTCGGTCAGCGCGACGTAGTGGGTCTCGCCGTCGATGTCCTGCGAGATCAGGCCCATCGCGATGCCGGCGACGGCGGCCTTGAGCGGCACACCGGCGTTCAGCAGCGACATGGTGGAGGCGCAGACCGAGCCCATCGAGGTGGAGCCGTTGGAGCCCAGCGCCTCGGAGACCTGGCGGATCGCGTAGGGGAACTCCTCGCGGGTCGGCAGCACGGGCAGGATCGCCCGCTCGGCCAGCGCGCCGTGGCCGATCTCGCGGCGCTTGGGCGAGCCCACCCGGCCGGTCTCGCCGACCGAGTACGGCGGGAAGTTGTAGTTGTGCATGTAGCGGCGGCGGGTCTCCGGGGAGAGCGTGTCCAGCTGCTGCTCCATGCGGAGCATGTTCAGCGTGGTGACACCCAGGATCTGGGTCTCGCCGCGCTCGAACAGCGCCGAGCCGTGCACCCGCGGGATCGCCTCGACCTCGGCGGCCAGGGTGCGGATGTCGGTCAGGCCGCGGCCGTCGATGCGGACCTTGTCCTTGATGACGCGCTCGCGCACGATCTTCTTGGTCAGCGCGTTGTAGGCGGCGCTGATCTCCTTCTCGCGGCCCTCGAACTCCGGGAGCAGCTTCTCGGCGGCGACCGCCTTGACCCGGTCCAGCTCGTTCTGGCGCTCCTGCTTGCCGGCGATGGTCAGCGCCTTGGCCAGCTCGTCCTTGACGGCGGCGGTCAGCGCGGCCAGCACGTCGTCCTGGTAGTCCAGGAAGACCGGGAACTCGCCGGTGGGCTTGGCGGCCTGGGCGGCCAGGCGGGCCTGGGCCTCGCACAGCACCTTGATGAACGGCTTGGCGGCGTCCAGGCCACCGGCCACGACCTCCTCGGAGGGCGCCTCGGCGCCGCCCGCGACCAGCTTGATGGTCTTGTCGGTGGCCTCGGCCTCGACCATCATGATCGCGACGTCGCCGTCCGGCAGCACCCGGCCGGCGACGACCATGTCGAAGACGGCCTCCTCCAGCTCGGAGTGGGTCGGGAAGGCCACCCACTGACCCTTGATCAGCGCGACGCGGACGCCGCCGATCGGGCCGGAGAACGGCAGGCCGGCCAGCTGGGTCGAGGCGGACGCGGCGTTGATCGCGACCACGTCGTACAGGTGGTCGGGGTTGAGCGCCATGACGGTCACGACGACCTGGACCTCGTTGCGCAGGCCCTTGACGAAGGACGGGCGCAGCGGGCGGTCGATCAGGCGGCAGGTCAGGATGGCGTCCTCGGAGGGGCGGCCCTCACGACGGAAGAACGAGCCGGGGATCCGGCCCGCGGCGTACATCCGCTCCTCGACGTCGACGGTCAGCGGGAAGAAGTCGAAGTGCTCCTTCGGCTGCTTGGACGCGCTGGTCGCCGACAGCACCATGGTGTCGTCGTCCAGGTAGGCCACGGCGGAGCCGGCGGCCTGGCGGGCCAGCCGGCCCGTCTCGAAGCGGATGGTACGGGTGCCGAAGGAACCGTTGTCGATCACGGCCTCGGCGTAGAACACGTTCTCTTCCACCTGGAAGATCTCCTCTTTCGTACGTCTCCGGGAGAGCGCCCCCGCGTGTACCACCGTCGGCCCTGACCCGCCGGGCCGGTCTTCGATCGAAGCCTCCGGGTGCTCCCGCTTCGGTCTGCGGGACTCCCGGCGGCCACTACCGAGGACCGGCGCCTCGCGGCGGTCCGGCCTGACGTGGTGTCGGCGTGCTTCGTCCGGGCGGTTCGGTCCGCCCCGGCGAATGGGCGCTCTTCCTGGATGCGGGCGGCTTCCGTTTGAAGCCTGCAGCCCGCGGTCGGTTGTTTGGCGGCGTGGGTGCGGCGCTTGTGTGCGCCACCACCCGACATGCCCACAACCCTACGGTGCGAATCTCGGCCGCCCCGGGAGGCGAACCGGAAATGTACTGCGGTCGGGTACGCGCGAGGGGCGGCTCCCCGGAGGGGAGCCGCCCCAGGGGCGCTACTAGCGGATGCCGCCGGCGGCACCGCGGCGGATGCCCAGGCGGTCGACGAGCGCACGGAAGCGCTCGATGTCCTTCTTGGCCAGGTACTGCAGCAGGCGGCGACGCTGGCCGACCAGGATCAGCAGGCCACGACGGCTGTGGTGGTCGTGCTTGTGGAACTTGAGGTGCTCGGTCAGGTCCGAGATGCGGCGGGAGAGCATGGCCACCTGCACCTCGGGGGAGCCGGTGTCGCCCTCCTTCTGGCCGAACTCGGCGATGATCTGCTTCTTGACGTCGGCAGCGAGAGCCACGCGAACTCCTTCGGGGTTTTCCGAGCGCTCCTGGTCTATGGCACAGGAAACTTCCACGACTCGGACAGCCAAGGGTACCAGCCGGTCACCGCCGGGCCGACCGGGATTCCCGGCCGGCGTCAAGGGCGGCTCAGCCGGTGGTGCCGCGGACCAGTGCGTAGACGTCCAGCACCGCCAGCGCCAGCGGGACCAGCGACATCAGCAGCAGGCTGTCCACCAGGTCCAGCACCCGGCCCCAGAACGGCGAGACGCCCAGCCGCGGCACCACCAGGGCGATCGCGGTGAGCAGCGCGGCGCCGGCCGCGATGGAGCCGCCCAGCCAGAGCGTGCGCAGGTCGACGGCGGTGGCACTGGTGGCCTTGAGGATGAACAGCGGGGTGTGCAGCGCCAGGCCCAGGATGAGCAGCGCCAGGCCGAGCAGGCCGGCCACGGTCAGGCTGAAGACCTGCGCGGTGTAGCGGAACAGCCGGGCCCGCAGCATGGTCGAGACGCCCAGCGCCAGCGCCAGCAGCTGGGCGAAGACCGCGTCGCTGAACCCGAGCACGGTGCAGGCGCCGACGATCACCGCGGCCGAGCCGCCGACCAGGCCGACCAGCACCTCGTGCCCGCGCCGGGCCTGGTGCGCGATCCGCTCGTACTGCACGGCCTCGGCCCGGGTCTGCTCCTCGCCGAGCCGGCCGGAGCGGGTGCGCGCCTGGCCGGGGGCGCTGAAGCCGACCGGCAGCCGGGCGAACCGGGCCGACAGGGCCGGCAGGAAGCCGATCGCGGCCAGCGCGGCCACGCCGGCCACCGCGGCGATGTGACTGGCCGGGGTACCGGTCAGCAGCACCGCGGCGAAGGTGGACAGGGTGCCGGCGGTGCCGAGCACCGCGGCCGCCACGAAGACCGAGTCCCGCTCCGGCAGCAGTCCGACCAGCAGCACCGAGACCACCAGCACGGCCACGCAGCCGACCAGGAACTGGAGCCGGCCGGGCCCGCCGCCGGGGTGCGCCACCGCGATCACCCCGGTGCCGGCGATCAGCGCGTGCGGCAGCGCACCGACGCCCAGCGCCAGCGCGGCGGCGTGGTCCTGGTAGACCCGTGCGCGCACCCCGGCGAAGCCGACCAGCAGCACCGCGGTCACCCCGGAGAGCACGCCGGGCAGGCCGTGCATGTCATGGCGCAGGTCGGCGAACCAGAGCGCGAAGCCGAGCAGCACGATCAGCAGGGCGGCGCCGATCAGGCCGAAGGCCCGCATCAGGTCGGGGCTCCAGAACCGGCGGTCGGCCTCCACCGCGCTGGCGATCGCGTCGGCCACGTCGTCGTAGACCGCCGGCGGCAGCGACTCGGCGAACGGACGCAGGCTCAGCAGGTCGCCGTCGCGCACCTGCTGGGCGTTGAGCGGCAGACCGCTGTCCAGCACCGAGCCGTCCCGGCGCACCAGGTGGAAGCCGGTGGGCGCGCCCTCGCCCTGGGTCTGGCCGGACAGGCGCAGCACCTCTGGGTAGATGTCCGCCAGCGGTACGTCCTCCGGCAGCGCCACATCGATCCGGCTGTCCGGCGCCACCACGGTGACCCGGCAGAAGCCGGTCGTTGCGTTCGTACTCAACGGTGCTCCCCCTCGCTGCTGTTGGTGGTGCGTCACCCTACCGTCTGCCCCGGCGCGCGAGGCCCTCGGTAGGATCGCCCGGTCGGCGGCGGGGGCGAGGCAGTCACAGGGGCGCCACCTGCGCGATGCGACCGGTCAGTCGAGGGCGGTACATGAGTGTCGTAACGGTCAAGCGTCCGGCCCGGGCCTACCCGCCGGCGGTGCCGGAGGAGGCGGTGGAGCTGGTCGCCCCGCCCGAGCTGGCCCGTGGCGGCGGCGACGACTGGATGATGAGCCTGCTGCCGATGCTGGGCATGGGCGGCTCGGCGGCGTTCTTCTTCATGCCGGGCGCGGCCCCGATGATGAAGATCATGGGCGTGCTGATGCTGGCGTCCACCGCCGGCATGGGCGTGGCCCAGCTGGTCCGGGCCCGCAAGGGCGGCGGCGCGGGACTGGCCGACGAGCGGCGCGACTACCTGAAGTACCTGCAGCAGATGCGCCGTCAGGTCCGCCGCACCGCCGAGCGGCAGCGCGGCGCCCAGCTCTACCTGCACCCGGAGCCGGACCAGCTCTGGTCGATCGTGGCCGAGGGCCGCCGGCTGTGGGAGCGCCGCCCGAGCGACCCGGACTTCGCCCAGATCCGGCTCGGCCGCGGCCCGCAGCAGCTGAGCACCCCGCTGGTGGCGCCGCAGACCGCGCCGATGGACGAGCTGGAGCCGCTCTCCGCGGACGCGATGCGCTCCTTCCTGCAGGCCCACGGCACCTTGCAGGACCTGCCGTTGGCGGTCTCGCTGCGCGCCTTCTACCACATCACGGTCTGCGGCGACCCGGACACCGTGTACGGCAACGTGCGCGCGATGGTCGCCCAGCTGACCACCCTGCACTCCCCCGACGACCTGGTGGTGGCGGTGGCCGCCGCGCCCGGGGCGCTGGAGGAGTGGGAGTGGACGAAGTGGCTGCCGCACACCCAGCACCGCAAGCAGGACGACGGCGCGGGCTCGCGCCGGCTGATCGCGGCGGGCCTGGGCGAGCTGGAGCAGCTGCTCGCCGACGAGCTGTCCGGGCGGCCGCGGTTCGTCCGGGACGCCCAGCCGGCCCCGGACCAGCCGCACGTGGTGGTGGTGCTGGACGGCGCCTCGGTCCCGCACGACTCGCTGCTGGCGGGCGCGGAGGGCGTGCAGGGGGTGACCGTGATCGAGGTGGTGCCGGGCGAGCTGGACGAGCCGACCGGGCACCTGCTGGTCACCGTCTCGCCGCGGGAGCTGCTGCTGCAGTCCGCCTCCGGCGCCTCCTACTCGGGCGCGCCCGACACCCTGACCGCCTGGCAGTCCGAGGCGCTGGCCCGGCAGTTGGCCCCGTACCGGATCTCGGCCGGCGGCGACGACGAGCCGCTGCTGTCCAACCTGGACTTCACCGACCTGATGGGCGTGGGCGACGCCGGCTCGGTGGACGTCACCCGCACCTGGCGCCCGCGCGCCCAGCACGAGCGGCTGCGGGTGCCGATCGGGGTGGGCGCCAACGGCGAGCTGGTGCACCTGGACATCAAGGAGGCCGCGCTGGAGGGCATGGGCCCGCACGGCCTGTGCGTCGGCGCGACCGGGTCCGGCAAGTCGGAGCTGCTGCGCACGCTGGTGCTGGGCCTGGCGATGACCCACTCCTCCGAGGTGCTCAACTTCGTGCTCGCCGACTTCAAGGGCGGTGCGACCTTCGCCGGCATGGCGGACATGCCGCACACCTCCGCGGTGATCACCAACCTGGAGGGCGAGCTCACCCTGGTCGACCGCATGCGGGACGCGATCGAGGGCGAGCTGAACCGCCGCCAGGAGCTGCTGCGGTCGGCCGGCAACTACGCCAACCTCAACGAGTACGAGCGGGCCCGGGCGGCCGGCGCGGCGCTGGACCCGATGCCCTCGCTGGTACTGATCATCGACGAGTTCTCCGAGCTGCTGACCGCCAAGCCGGACTTCATCGACATGTTCATCCAGATCGGCCGGATCGGCCGGTCGCTCGGCGTCCACCTGCTGCTGGCCTCGCAGCGCCTGGAGGAGGGCAAGCTGCGCGGCCTGGACACCTTCCTCTCGTACCGGATCGGTCTGCGGACCTTCTCGGCCGCCGAGTCGCGGGCCGCGATCGGCGTGCCGGACGCCTACCACCTGCCGCCGGTGCCGGGCGTCGGCTACCTGAAGTTCGGCACCGACGTGATGGACCGCTTCAAGGCGGCCTACGTCTCCGGGCCGTACCGGGCGCCCGGCCAGCAGCGGTCCAGCGGCCGGGTGACGGGGGCCCGGCCGGTGCTCTTCACCGCCGCCGAGGTGCCGGTGCTGGAGCTGCCCGCCGAGGAGGTGGAGCCGGAGCCGGAGCAGCTGGACGACGCGCTGGTGGACACCGTGCTGGACGTCATCGTGCAGCGGATGGCGGGCCAGGGACCGGCGGCGCACCAGGTCTGGCTGCCGCCGCTGGACCTGCCGCCCAGCCTGGACCAGCTGCTGCCGCCGCTGGTGGCCACCCCCGAGCGCGGGCTGACCTCGCCGGACTTCGGGGCGCTGGGCCGCCTGGTGGTGCCGGTCGGCATCGTGGACCGGCCCCGCGAGCAGCGCCGCGACGTGCTCTACCAGGACTACTCGGGCGCGGCCGGCCACGGCCTGGTGGTCGGCGGTCCGCGCTCGGGCAAGTCCACCCTGATCCGCACCATGGTGGCCGGCTTCGCGCTCACCCACACCGCGGCCGAGGCGCAGTTCTACCTGCTGGACTTCGGCGGCGGCGGCTTCCAGTCGCTGCAGGAGCTGCCGCACGTCGGCGGCGTGGCCGGCCGGCTCGACCTGGACAAGGTGCGCCGCACCATCAGCGAGGTGCACGGGGTGCTGAACCGGCGCGAGGAGCTGTTCCGGGCCACCGGGATCGACTCGATCGCCACCTACCGCACCCGCCGCGCGGCCGGGCAGCTGCCGGACGAGCAGTTCGGCGACGTCTTCCTGGTCGTCGACGGCTGGCTCACCTTCCGCCAGGAGTTCGAGGCGCTGGAGCCGGTGGTCAACGACATCGCCCAGCGCGGCCTGGGCTACGGCGTGCACGTGGTGCTCACCGCGGCCCGCTACGCCGAGGTCCGCCCGGCGCTCAAGGACCTGCTGCAGAACCGCACCGAGCTGCGGCTGGGCGACTCGATGGAGTCGGAGATCGACCGCAAGGTGGCGCAGAACGTGCCGGCCGGCGCCCCCGGGCGCGGGCTGACCCCGGCCAAGCTGCACTTCCTCTCCGGGCTGCCGCGCCTGGACGGCGTCACCGGCACGGACGAGCTGGTGACCGGGGTGGCCGGCCTGGTGGAGGCGGTCAACGCGGCCTGGACCGGGCCGCGCGCCCCGCAGGTGCGGATGCTGCCCGCGGTGCTGGACGGCCACGCCCTGCCGAAGGGCTTCGAGCACCCCGAGCGCGGCGTCGCCTTCGGCGTGGACGAGGTCGAGATGGCACCGGTCTTCGTCAACTTCGAGACCGACCCGCTGTTCATCGTCTTCGGCGAGAGCGAGTCGGGGAAGTCGGCGGTGCTGCGGATGCTGATCAAGCAGATCACCGAGCGGTACACGCCGGACCAGGCCGGCATCGTGGTCGGCGACTACCGGCGCGCACTGCTGGGCGCGGTGCCGCCGGAGTACCTGGTGGAGTACGCGGCCGCCCAGCCGGCCATGACCGCGATCGTGGACATGCTGCGCGGGGCCTGCGCCCGCCGGCTGCCGGGCCCGGACGTCACGGCCGAGCAGCTGCGCAACCGCAGCTGGTACAGCGGCAAGGACATGTTCGTGATCGTGGACGACTACGAGCTGGTGGCCACCGCCTCCGGCAACCCGCTGTCGCCGCTGGCCGAGTTCCTGCCGTTCGCCCGGGACATCGGCCTGCGGGTGATCATCGCGCGCAGTGCCGGCGGTGCCGGGCGCTCGCTCTTCGAGCCGGTGATGCAGCGGATGCGCGAGCTGGGCGGCCAGGGCGTGCTGCTGTCCGGCCCGCGGGACGAGGGCGCGCTGCTGGGCGCCGCCAAGCCGCAGGCGCTGCCGCCGGGCCGCGGCGTCTTCGTCTCCCGCCGGATCACCGGCGGGCAGATGGTGCAGACGGGCTGGCTGCCGCCGCAGTAGTAGTCACGGAGAGTGATCAACGAGGGGCCGGGTGCGCAGTCGCACCCGGCCCCTCGTGGCTCCCGGCGTCCGCGGACCGGAAAGTTATCGACGAGTTTTCCGTCGGTCGCTGCGGATGTCGTCGCGCCGTGCGACGGCCGTCGCGGCCGCGGAGCCCCGTTCGGCACGCCTGTGCCACGGCATACATGTGCAAGAGGTGACCTTCGAATCATTTGGTTGAAAAGTCTTCTACCTTTGATTCATGCCCGATCGGCCAAAGCTAACAGTTCGGACATCCATCCCCGGGGTGGTTCGCAGGCATCGGATTGGATGGTCATGCGCTCCTTCGCAACGGATTCCGAAGGCCGAGCGAGATTGACGCAACCCATACACCCCCGCACCATTGGCCACTCGGGAGCGACACCACCACACCCCAGGCGACCCCCCTCCGGAGGCGATAGCCGCTCCCGATCCCCAGCACCGCACAGGACCGCGCCCCCCAGCGCTGAGCCGATCGGACTCCCTCCCATGACCGACACGCTTCGCCCACCCGCCACCGCCCCCACGGTGACGGTCAGTACCGCCGACGCCCCGCGCAAGCTCAACCGCTCGCTGGGCGTCGTGGGCGGAACGCTGCTCACGCTCTCCTGCGTCACCCCCGCCTCCTCGCTCTTCGTCCTCGTGCCCACCCTGTTCAACTCGCTGGGCACGGCGACGGCGCTGACCATCGGCATCGGCGCGATCATCTGCGTGGCGGTCGCCTTCGCCTACTCCGAGCTGGGCACCCTGATCCCGAGCGCGGGCGGCGAGTACGCGATGGTCGGCACGCTGGCCGGGCGGTTCGCCGGCTGGCTGGTCTTCATCCAGTCACTGATCGTGGTGATGATCGTCCCGTCGGTCATCGCGATCGGCACCGCCGCCTACCTGGCCCCGATCGTCCACCTGAGCCCGGCGGTGGCCGGCGCGGCCGTGATGCTCGCCGCCACCGTGGCCGGCCTGCTGGACCTGCGCGCCAACGCCTGGATCACCGGCATCTTCCTGGTGCTGGAGGTGATCGCGGCCGGCGTGGTCTCCTTCCTCGGCTTCGCGCACAGCCAGCGCGGTGCGAGCAGCATGCTCCACGGCGTGCTGGCCGACTCCTCCGGTGCCACCAGCGGGGTGGGCCTGACCGCGATCCTGGCCGCGATGGGCACCGCGCTCTTCGTCACCCAGGGCTTCTCCACCGCGATCTACCTGTCCGAGGAGCTGGAGAACCCGCGCAAGAACGTGGCCCGCACCGTGCTGTGGACGCTGGGCCTGTCCACCGTGGTCATCCTGGTCCCGGTGGTCGCGATCACCGTGGGCGCGCCCGACCTGGCCACCCTGACCGGCGGCGACATCTCCGCGATGGTCTCCGGCTGGAGCAACTCGGCGGTCGGCACCTTCATCAGCCTGTGCATCGCGCTGGCGATCATCAACGCCGGCATCGTCATGGTGATCCAGAACTCCCGGGTGCTCTTCGCCTCCGGCCGCGACCGCGCCTGGCCGGAGCCGGTGAACAAGGCCTTCGGGACCCTGAACCGGTTCAACGCGCCCTGGGTCTCCACCCTGGCGGTCGGCGTCCCCGGCGCGGCGCTGTGCTTCGTCCCCGGCCAGCTGCTGACCAACATCACCGGTGTCGCCGTCGCCGCCCTGTACCTGCTGGTCGCGGTCGCCGCCCTGCTCTCCCGCCGCGGCGCCCACAAGAGCTCCCCGGCCTGGCGCCAGCCGCTGTGGCCGGTGCTGCCGGTGCTGCTCATCGTGGTGCTCGGCTACGTGCTGACCCAGCTGGACACCACGGCGCTGATCTGGACCGGCGCGATCACCGTGGCCGCCTCCCTCTACTGGGTGTTCTACCTGCGCCCGCGCCAGGAGTCCCGCTGGGTGATCACCCTCCCCGAGGACGAGCAGCTCTGATCCCGCCACCGAACGGCCCGGACACCCGCTGGGGGTGTCCGGGCCGTTCGGCGTGTCAGCCCGCCGGGCGCAGCCGCCAGACCGGGGCCGCGACGATCGCGCGCAGCTGGGCGTCGGTGAGCAGCGGGTCCGCCTTGCCGCCACCCTGGCCGCGGTCGCTGCAGTACTGCACCTCGACCGCCACCAGGGTCGCGTCCGGCCACCACGCCGTCGCCCTCGCGCGCACCGCACCGCCGTTCGCGGGCGCGTCCGGGTGCTCCACCACGACCGCGGGGCCGCCGGGCGGCGCCTGGACCGACCCGAACCGCGGGTCCCGGGCGGTCTGCTTGCTCCAGTCCTCGACCCGGACGACCAGCTGGCAGGAGGTCCCCGGGTCACCGGCGAACAGCGTCGCGTAGCCCTCCAGGTTCCCGCCCACCCCGCCGCCGGTGGTCAGCCCCGGCGGCAGCAGCGTGCCGAGGGTGTCCAGCATCGCGTCCCCCGTCGGGACCCCGCGGGCCGACTGCCCCGCCCCCTGCGGGCGCGGCAGGACGTCCAGCAGCGGCCGCCAGCTCCCGGCGGTGACGATCGCGGACAGCTGCGCCGGGGTGAGCGGCGGGTCCGTCCGGGAGACCGGGTCGTCCTTCTCGCTGGGCGCGTTGACCTCGGCCAGGTCGATCAGCCCCAGGTCGGGGGTGAACAGCGCGGCCTGCCAGAGCTTGGTGGGCTTGCGCAGGTCCGGGAACTCGTGGCCCTGGAGGACGGTCAGCACCGAGCCGTCGGACTGCACGGTCGAGGTGCAGGCCTCCACCGCGGTGGCGGGCGGGCAGCTCAGGTACCCCGTGGCCGCCTCCCGCGGCAGCCGGTTCAGCGCGATCCGGATGAACGACTTCCCGTGACCGTCGTCGAGGACCAGATCGGCGGTGGGCGGCATCGGCCGGCCGTCGCTGCTGGTGGTGCGCGCGTGAGTCTGGCTGACCTGCCCGGGGGGCAGCAGCGAGCGCAGCTTGGCCAGCACCTGGTCGCCGGACGGCCCCGAGGGGGTCGGCGTCAGGCTCAGGCTCGCCAGTGGGCTCGGAGCGGCCGGCCCGGCGGTCCGGTGCGGCAGGCCGGCACCGATCAGCAGGGTCCCGCCGACCGCGGCCGCCGCCACCGCCGCCACCGCGCCGGTGAGCGCGGCGGCGCGCCGCCGGCGCAGCTGCCGGCCGCGCACCGCACCGGCCCGGACCAGGTCCGCGGTCTCGGTGCCGAACGGACGGCCGGCCCGGCCGAGCGCGTCGATCAGGTCGGCGTGCTCGTCCTCGTGCTCGGCTGCGGGCATGGGTTCCCACCCTCTCTCGGTCGATCGAACGGATCAAGGTGACGGGTCAGCGCGGCAGGTCGGCCAGCGAGTCGCCCAGGACCGCGCGCAGCCGGCCCAGCGCCCGGCTGCTCTGCGTCCGGACCGCCCCCGAGCTGGCCCGCAGCGCGTCCGCGGTCTCCTCGATCGAGCGGTCCTCCCAGTAGCGCAGCACCAGCACGGCCCGGTCCCGGGCGGACAGCCGGCCGAGCGCCTGCAGCAGCGTCAGCCGCAGCGCGGGGTCGCCCTCGCGCTGGGCGCTGTCCGGCAGCTCGCCGGTGGGCCGCTCACCGTTGGAGCGGCGGCGCTGGTGGGTGAGGAAGACCCGGACCAGCACGGTGTGCGCGTAGGCGGCCGGGTTGTCGATCCGCCGGCCCCAGTGCGCGTACATCCGGCCCAGCGTCTCCTGCACCAGGTCCTCGGCCAGGTGGGTGTCCCCGCTGGCCAGCAGGCAGGCCGAGCGGTAGAGCTGCGGGGTGCGGGCTGCGGCGAACTCCAGGTACTCCTGCTCCCTGGCCGCCCGTGCCGAACCGATCAGCTTCACCCTTGCCCCCGCCCTCGAACCGTCCCGTCACTCAGAACGACGCGGTGGGGCGGGCGGGATGTTACAGCCGGTCAGTCCGACCGGCCGCGACGGTGGTCGCGCAGCACCACGGCGCCGCCGAACAGCAGCGCCACCAGCAGCACGCCGGTGCCCAGCACGTAGGTGGCGGTGCGCCGGTCGCGGTCGGCCTGGGTCTCGCCGAGGCCGAGCGGCTGCGGCACGATCGGTGCGCCGGCCAGCCGGACCGCCGGGTCGGCCACCGGGTCGGCGGTCGGCGGGTCGGTGTCGGTGACCGCCTTGACCGGGTCGACCACGCCCCACCCGAGGTACTTGGTGGGCCCGCGCTCCACCCGCTGGGCGGTCTGCTCGATCCGGGCCCGGATCTGCCGGGCCGTCCAGTCCTTGTGCTCCCCGCGCAGCAGCGCGGCCACGCCGGCCACGTAGGGGGCGGCGAAGCTGGTGCCGTTGTCCACGCACTGCCCGCCGCCGGGCACGGTGGAGAGCATGTCGACGCCGGGGGCGGCCACCTTGACGAAGTCCCCGTACTCGGAGAAGGAGGCCCGCTCGTTGTTGCGGTCCGAGGCGCCCACCGCGAGCACCGAGGGGTAGCCGGCCGGGTAGGTCGTGCCGTCCTGGCCGTCGTTGCCGGAGGCCGCGACCACCACCACGTTGGCCTGCTCGGCACCCTCCACGGCGCGGCGCAGCGCACCGCCGTCGCCGAAGTCCCCGCTGCTGCCGGTGGCCCGCACGTCCTGCGAGATGTTGATCACCTGGGCGCCCCGGGCCACCGCGGAGGTGATCGCCTGGGCCAGCGTGGTGACGTCGCCGTTGCCCGCGTCGTCGTTCTGGCGGATCGTCAGGATCTTGGCGTCGGGCGCGAGTCCGACGAAGCCGACGCCGTCGCGGTGGCCGGCGGCGATGATCCCGGCCACCTTGGTGCCGTGGCCCACCGGATCGGTCTTGGCGCCGCCCTGGGCGGGCGCCGGCGGGGTGGCGCTCTTGTCGATCAGCAGGGTGCCGCCGTCCTGCACCTTGCCCTGCAGCTGCGGGTTGCGGTCGTCCACGCCGGTGTCGATCACCGCGACCAGCACGTCCTTGCCGGTGGTCCGACCGCCCTGCCAGAGCTGGTCCAGCAGCACCCGCTGGAGCGCCCACGGGGTGGCGGCCACGTCCTTGGCGGGGAAGGTGCAGTTGCCGGCCGCCGAGATGCTCAGCGGCGACCAGTGCACGTCGGCCGGGCCGTCCGCGCGGGCCGGCGACCCGGCCGCGAGCACGCCCAGCACCGCCGCGACCGCCCCCGTGCGCCCCAGTGCGCGCTTCAACTCCACTGCCCACCCTCCGCCTTGCCTGACACAGCCGAAGCGGGCGTCCGAGGTGGACGCCCGCTTGGCGTTGCGAACAGCACCGCACCCCGACCCGGGGCGGCGGTGTCAGCCCTCCCAGAGCGCCCGGTTGGAGTTCTCCGTGTGGGTGTAGCTCTGGTGCGCGTTGTCCAGCGCCGAGGCGATCTGCAGCAGCGTGGTGTGCAGGTCGGCCGCCTTCTGGTCCCAGATCCGCTGGCGGGCCTGGTAGCCCTCCTGCGCCGCACCGGTCCAGGACGCGGCGATCTTGGCGACGCCGGCCTTGAGGTCGTCCAGCTGCTGCTGGATCGTGGTGGCGCTCTGACGAACAGTGGTGCCCGCGTTCGAGATGGTCTCGAAATGGACCTTGATCTCCATGGTGACTCCTAGCGAGGAAGAGGTGGACCGGGCACGCCCCCGTGTCGGCTGCCCGGAATCGACTCAGCGCCGGCGGCGGCGGGCTCAGGCGCCCTGGACGCCGCTGATCGAGGAGCGCTGGTGGTCTTCGGTCGCGGAGTAGTTCTTGGTCGTGGCGTCGATCGCCTGCCGGATCTCCTCCAGCACCTTGTTGAGCGCGCTGGCGTCCTCGTTCCAACGGTCCTGCAACTGGTGGTAGGCGGTCGCAGCCTCGCCCGTCCAACCACCGGCGACGTCGCCGATCAGGCTGTTGAGCTTCTGGATCTCCTGCTGAACCTGCGAGTTGACCTGGGCGATCCGACCCGAAAAGGCCGTCATCTCCTCGGCGGTCGTCGTGAACTGACCAGCCATGCTCCACCGTCCCCCATGAGACAGACCATCATCGGGCCAGGTCCGGTCACCCGTCCGGCCCGAAGGACACCACGGTGTGATGCCTGCGGAGCACTGTAGCCGCCGGTACCGACCGGCCCAACACCGGGCAGCCGATGGTTACCAAGCCATGACGTTGCGGCCACGGGTCGCTGACCACGCGTCAGAAGTCGGTTCGGCGGCTCAGGAGTTCTGCGCCTGGGTGGCGGTCTTGGTGTTCAGCACCGGGCCCTGCGGGACCAGGTCGGACCACGGCTTGGGGACCGGGACCGGCACGTCGTCCTTGTAGCCGAGCCGGGCCTGCGCCTCGTTGGTCTGCGGGGTCGCCCCGCCCGCCTGGGCCGCCTGGGCCGCCTGCGACGGGTCGGCGCCGGGGGTGGCCGCCGGGCCGTCGTCGTTGGCCGTCACCGCGTACCGCAGCCCGGTCTCGGTGATCAGGAAGTCGCTGCCGGAGCCCTGGGTGCCGTTGTCCATCGCCCGGTAGAACAGCCCGTGGCCCGGGCTGACGTGCGCGGTCGCGGTGCCCGGCGTGTAGGGGGCGGGGAAGTCGGTGCCGGCCCAGACCGAGCGCTGCACCCCGGACGTCGACATGCCCTCGAACGTGGAGCAGACGACCACCCGGTCGGCGCCGGAGTCGGCACCGTTCAGCGCCGGGCCGGGCTTGGCGGTCGGCCAGTCCGGCACCTTGGCCAGCGGCCCGCTGGTGTCGAAGTCGCGGGTGTAGCCGGCGTTGTCGGCCGGGGTGATGGTGCCGACGGTGGGCGCCTGCTGGTCGTACGCCACCGCGGTCAGCGGGTTCTTCTCGATCAGCTCGGCGGTGAACGCGGTCACCTGGTACAGCCGGTCGGTGCCGACCACGTAGTACGCGTCCCCCGAGCTGACCACCCGTCCGACGAACCGCTGCGCCGGGTCGGAGAGCTTCACGGCGGACGGGGTCTTGGTGCCGGTCAGCCCCGGCACCGTCGGGAACACGATCGGGCTGCCGTCGGCCAGCGTGTTCAGCCACTGCTGGGTGACGTGCTCGGGCTTGCCCGGGGTGCCGAACAGCGCCACCTGCAGCGCCCGCATGTCGACCTGGCTCATCCCGGGCGTGCCCAGCAGGTGCTTGCGGCCCTGCGGGTCGACCAGGAACTGCGGCCCGTCCGCGCCGTTCTCCTTCGGCCCCTGCACGTAGAGCGCCTGGCCGCCGCCGAGCATCCGGTCCTTGCGGCCCAGGGTGTCCGCCTCGGCACCGGCCGCGATGAAGACGCCCTGGTTGGGGTGGTCGTCGTCGGCACCGGGGCGGTCGCAGACCGACCACTTCTTGTTCTGCCCCGCGTCCTGGGCGGTGGGCAGCTTGTCCGGCGCGTACGGGATGCCGATGGTCGGGCCGTGGTCCTTGTAGTTGTCCAGCACCGAGTCGGCGACGAAGACCACCTTGGAGTCGGCCGGCAGCACCAGCTTGGCCGAGGCCATGTTGATCACCGGGTGCAGCACCTTGGTGCCGTCCGGCCCGGGCAGCACCACGTAGCGGGTCGTCGAGTCCTTGCCGACGATGACGCTCTTGCCGTCGTCCCACCCCACCGGCGCACTGGGCTTGATCATCCCCCAGATCCCGAAACCGGCCATGACCAGCGCGCCGGCCACCAGCGAGGGCACGATCGCGCGGATCGGGCGCGGCGCGTCCTCGTCGCTGCCGCCGCCGGCCGGCTGCAGGAACGCGCCCACCGTCCGCTTGCGCGCGAAGGTGTACGCGTTCAGTTCGTCGCGCCGTGATGCCATCCGAAACCCCGTCTCCCCTGTGCCAGTGCCCCGCCCGCGGGATCCTGTCGCGGCCCAACCCTCTACGATGCCGCAGACGGTGAGTACGGTACGGGTACTGTTCAGCACCCGGCCAGCCGGGCCGTGACAGCCGATCAGAGAGGGTCACGCGGGGGATGCGAAGGCAGACGGCTCCGGGGCGACGCCGGGCGGAACGCGGCGCTCGGTCGGCCACCGGGACGAGCGACGCGGTGGCGGTGAAGGTGCACCCGCGCCCCGGCCTGCTCGGCGGGCGCCTGCGACTGCAGCAACTGGTGCTGGTGCAGGTCGCGGTGGCGCTGGTCGCGGTCGGCTGGACGGTGAACCGGATGACCGCCGTCGGGCTCGCGGTGCCGGCCGCGCTGCTGCTGGTGCTCGCGCTCGTTCCGGTGCGCGGACGCACCCTGCCGGACGCCCTGCGGATCCGCTCGGCCCAGCGGGCCCGCCGGCGGTACGCCGCGGTCGTGGTGCCGCCGGGCACCGACCCGGGCCTGGCCCCGGCACTGGAGCTGGACCCGGCACTGCGCACCTGCACCCACGCCACCGAGACCGACCTGGGCGCCGGGCGCCCGATCCGCCGGGAGACCGGCATGATCGGCGACGGCACCTTCCTCACCTCGGTGCTGCTGGTGCAGGCCAAGGACCAGCCGCTGCGGCCGGTGCGCACCGCACTGCCGCTGCCGCTGGACCTGCTCTGCTCGGCGCTGCGGGTGGACGACATCGCGCTGGAGTCGGTGCAGCTGGTGCAGCACACCCAGCCCGCCCCGGCGCCGCACCTGCCCGAGCAGTCGCTGGCCGCGCGCGGCTACCGGCAGCTGCCGGCCGGCCCCGGCACCCCCGCGCTGCGGCTGACCTGGGTGGCGCTCAAGCTCGACCCGGAGCGCGCGGCCACCGCGGTGCTGGCCCGCGGCGGCGGCGAGGAGGGCGCCCGCAAGGCGCTGCAGCGGGTCACCGACCAGCTGGCCGGACGGCTCAACGGCGCCGGCTTCACCGCCACCGTGCTGGACGAGCGCGAACTGATCGCCGCCCTGTCCATCGCCACCTGCGCCAACCCGCTGGCCACCGCGGGCCGGCAGGGCAGCGGCGGCGGCGGGCAGCTGCCCCGGCGGACCCAGGAGAGCCGGCGGTACTGGCGGGTGGACGACCGCTTCCACACCACCTACTGGATCTCCCGCTGGCCCCAGCTGAGCCGCCCGTCCGGCGCGGCCGGCCGGGTCTTCGCCCCGGACCTGGTCAACCTGCTGACCGGCACCCCGGCGCTGGCCAGCGCGTTCAGCCTGACCGCCCGGCCGGGCACCGGCGAGTCGGTGGCGGTCAGCGGGTACGTGCGGGTGGTGGCCCGCAGCGAGGACGACGCCACCCAGTACGGCCGCCAGTTGGAGCAGCGCGCCCAGGGCGTCGGGCTCGGCCTCTCCCGGCTGGACCAGGAGCAGGCACCCGGCGTGCTGGCGACGCTGCCGCTGGGCGGGACGGCGTGACGGACCTTCGGCCGACGACCACGCATCCGGGAGGGATCGCCTGATGGCCTACCAGACCTACTCGGGGCCGGCCGCACAGGCCGGCGCCGCCACCGGCCGGCCCGCCCGCCGGATCCGGCCCGGCTTCGGGCTGCGCGGTCCGCGCCGGGAGCGGCACGTGCTGGAGCCCGCCGACCTGGCCGCGTTCTGCTTCCCGGTCGGCGACGACGGGGTGCTGATCGGCGAGGACCCGGAGCGCCACCCGGCGGTGCTCGGACTGTTCCGCCCGACCGCCTACGACGTGGTGCTGGTCGGCGGGATCTGGACCGCCCAGCTGATCGCGCTGCGGGCCGCGGCCACCGGTGCCCGGGTCGCGGTGGAGACCGCGCGCCCGCAGCTCTGGGCGCCGATGGCGCAGGCCGCGGGCGGCGGGCAGCCGTGCGTGACGGTGCACCAGATCGGACGGCTCGGCGCGCAGGGCGCCTCGGTGGCCGCGCCGGTGCTGGTGGTGCGCGACCTCGGACCGCGGCCGCCGCGCAGCCGGCTCTCGGCCAGCCCGTGGCAGTCCACCGTCACCGTGCTGCCCTACCTGGGACCGAACGCCTCCCGGGTGCTGAACGCGGCCGACCTGGTGGGCGTGCAGCGGGTCTCGCCGCAGGAGGCCGAGCTGGTCGGGCGGGTGCTCTCGTTCGCCCCGGCCGACGTGGCCGCGCTGCCCACCCTCAGCGACGACATCACCCTCTGGGCCTCCCGGATGCGCCGCCAGTACGTGCGGCTGGAGCCCGGCTCGGACGAGTACCAGGTGCTCGGGCCCGCCCGACGGGTGGACTGAGCCGAGGATCCGTCAGCTCGGATCGGGAGCCGAAGGTGTGGTGAACCTGGCAAGGCCAAGGTTTTAGGCTGGTGCCCACGGCACCGCGGACAGCGGCGGCGAACACGAGGGAGCCCAAGGTGAGCAGCGATCGGGACGGCGTCTACGTCGGCGACAACGCGGCAGAGGACGACGACGACTGGTCGGACGCGCCGGACTACACTCCCCCGGCCTGGTACACGCAGAGCGAGCCGCCGGCGGTGGGTCGGCCCGCGGCCGAGGCCGCGCCGGCCGAGGAGCCGGCGGCTCCTGCGCCGGTGCCGGCTCCGGCTCCCGTGCCCGCGGTGGAGGCGGTGCCCGCACCGCTGCCCGCTCCCGCACCGGCCCCCGTCCCGCTTCCTGCTCCGGCGCCCGCGCCCGTGCCCGCCGCCGAGCAGCCGCCCGCGCCCGTCCCGGGGCCGGCCGAGGCCGAGCCGAGCACGTTCCTGATGGCCCCGCCCGTCGCGCCCGGGCCGGCTCCCGTGCCCGCTCCGGCACCCGTGCCCGCTCCCGCACCGGTTCCCGCTCCGGCGCCCGCCCCGGCCCCCCAGTCCGTGCCCGCTGCCGAGCAGCCGCCCGCGCCCGCGCCCGCGCCCGCGCCCGCCGACGCGTACCCGGGCTACGCCTACCCGCCCGCCGCCCAGCAGCCCGTCCAGCCGCACCCGGTCCCGGCTCCCGCCCCGGCCCCGCAGCCCGCACCCCCCGGCACTCCCTGGCCCGCGCCGCAGGAAGCGCCGCAGCCGGTCTTCCCCCAGCAGGCCCAGCCGTACCCGTACCCGCCCCAGGCCGCCCAGCCCGCCCCGGCCCCCGCGCCGCCGGCCCACCCCGTCGACCCCCGCCAGGGCGGCTGGCCGCAGCCCACCGCGCACCCGGGGCCGCCGCACCAGCCCTACCCGGCCCCCGGCCACGCCCAGCAGCCCCCCGCGCCGCAGCCCCCCGCCGCCTTCCAGCAGCCCGGCGCCCAGCCCGCCCCCGCCCCCGGCGCCCCGCTCGGCTACACCGCCGCGGTCGAGCTCAACTCCGACCGCCTGCTGCGCAACCAGCCCAAGCAGCAGCGCCAGACCCCGCGGCTGCGGTTCGGCGGCAAGGCGGCCCAGGCCGAGCGCGAGCGCCGGCTGGGCATCATCCGCACCCCCGTCCTCAGCTGCTACAAGATCGCGGTGATCAGCCTCAAGGGCGGGGTGGGCAAGACCACGACCACCACCTCGCTCGGCGCCACCCTGGCCAGCGAGCGCCAGGACAAGGTGATCGCGATCGACGCCAACCCGGACGCGGGCACCCTGGGCCGCCGGATCAAGCGGCAGACCGGCGCCACCATCCGCGACCTGGTGACGGCCATCCCGCACCTGCACAGCTACATGGACATCCGTCAGTTCACCTCGCAGGACCAGAACTCCGGCCTGGAGATCCTGGCCAACGACGTGGACCCGGCGGTCTCCACCACCTTCAACGACTCCGACTACCGCCAGGTGATCGACGTGCTGGGCCGCCAGTACCCGATCATCCTGACCGACTCCGGCACCGGCCTGCTGTACAGCGCGATGCGCGGGGTGCTGGACCTGGCCGACCAGCTGATCATCGTCGCCACCCCGAGCGTGGACGGCGCCAGCAGCGCCAGCACCACGCTGGACTGGCTCTCCGCACACGGCTACGCCGACCTGGTGCAGCGCAGCATCACGGTGATCTCCGGGGTCCGTGAGACCAGCAAGATGATCCGCACCGAGGACATCGTGGCCCACTTCCAGACCCGCTGCCGCGGCGTCGTGGTGGTGCCGTTCGACGAGAGCCTGGCGGCCGGGGCCGAGGTCAACCTGGAGATGATGCGGCCCAAGGTCCGGGAGGCCTACTTCGAGCTGGCCACCCTGGTCGGCGAGGACATCGCCCGGGCCCAGCAGGCGGCGGCCCAGGGCGGCTGGCAGCAGGCGGCCCAGCAGGGCGCGCCGCAGCAGTGGCCGGGCCAGCCCCCCGCCGGCTACGGCTACCCGCCCGCCGACCAGGCCGCAGGGCAGCCCTGGGGCGCCCCGACGCCCGGCCAGCCCTGGCAGCAGCAGCACGGACAGCCCCCGGCCGGCTACGGCTACCCGCCCGCCGGTCCCGGTCAGGAGGCCGCGCCCCAGCAGCCGCTGCCCCAGGAGTGGACCCAGCAGCCGCCGCAGCAGTGACCCCGGCCGCCCGGGTACGGACGAGGGGCGCCACC
>NZ_JBHYKG010000086.1:0-28386 GCF_042741245.1 Kitasatospora sp. NPDC058965 | reverse complement strand
GCGTCGGGACCGTGCGGTGCGTCAGTGCGAGTGGCCGTGGCCGCCGTGCGAGTGGCCGGCCTCCGGCTCCTCCTCCTTCTTCTCCACCACCAGGGTCTCGGTGGTGAGCAGCAGGGAGGCGATCGACGCGGCGTTCTCCAGCGCCGAGCGGGTGACCTTGACCGGGTCGATGACGCCGGCCTTCAGCAGGTCGCCGTACTCGCCGGTGGCCGCGTTGTAGCCGTGGCCCTGCTCCAGCTCCGCCACCTTGTGGGTGATGACGTAGCCCTCCAGGCCGGCGTTCTGGGCGATCCAGCGCAGCGGCTCGGCCAGCGCCTTGCGGACCACCGCGACACCGGTCGCCTCGTCGCCCGTCAGGCCCAGGCCGCCGTCCAGCACCTTCTGGGCGTGCACCAGGGAGGCGCCGCCGCCGGCGACGATGCCCTCCTCGACCGCCGCGCGGGTCGCCGAGATGGCGTCCTCCAGGCGGTGCTTGCGCTCCTTGAGCTCGACCTCGGTGGCAGCGCCGACCTTGATCACGCAGACGCCGCCGGCCAGCTTGGCCAGGCGCTCCTGCAGCTTCTCGCGGTCCCAGTCCGAGTCGGTGTTGGCGATCTCGGCCTTGATCTGGCCGACCCGGCCGGCCACGGCCTCGGTGTCGCCGCCGCCGTCCACCACGGTGGTCTCGTCCTTGGTGATGGTCACCCGGCGGGCGGTGCCGAGCACCTCCAGGCCGACCTGGTCGAGCTTGAGGCCGACCTCCTCGGAGACCACGGTGCCGCCGGTGAGGACGGCCAGGTCGCCCAGGATCGCCTTGCGGCGGTCGCCGAAGCCGGGGGCCTTGACGGCCACCGCGTTGAAGGTGCCGCGGATCTTGTTGACCACCAGGGTGGAGAGCGCCTCGCCGTCCACGTCCTCGGCGATGATCAGCAGCGGCTTGGAGGCGCCGGCCTGCAGGATCTTCTCCAGCAGCGGCAGCAGCTCCTGGATCGAGGAGATCTTCGACTGGTTGATCAGGATGTACGGGTCCTCCAGGACCGCCTCCTGACGCTCCGCGTCGGTGACGAAGTAGGGCGACAGGTAGCCCTTGTCGAACTGCATGCCCTCGGTGAAGTCCAGCTCCACGCCGAAGGTGTTCGACTCCTCGACGGTGATCACGCCGTCCTTGCCGACCTTGTCGATCGCCTCGGCGATCAGCTCGCCGACCTGCGGGTCCTGGGCGGAGAGGGCGGCGACGGCGGCGACGTCGTCCTTGCCCTCGATCTCGCGGGCGACCGAGAGCAGGTGCTCGGCGACGGCGGCGACGGCCTTGTCGATGCCCTTCTTCAGGGCGGCCGGGCCGGCGCCGGCGGCGACGTTGCGCAGGCCCTCGTTCACCAGGGCCTGGGCCAGCACGGTGGCGGTGGTGGTGCCGTCACCCGCGACGTCGTTGGTCTTGGTGGCCACCTCCTTGACCAGCTGGGCGCCGAGGTTCTCGTACGGGTCGTCCAGCTCGACCTCGCGGGCGATGGTGACACCGTCGTTGGTGATGGTCGGGGCGCCGAACTTCTTGTCGATGACGACGTTGCGGCCCTTGGGGCCGATGGTCACCTTCACGGTGTCGGCCAGCTTGTTGACACCGCGCTCGAGCGAGCGGCGGGCGTCCTCGTCGAACTGCAGGATCTTCGCCATGATGTCCGTTTCCTTGGGATAACTGCGCTACGTGAACCAACAGCCGCGCCCCGGGCCCCTGTCGAAGACGGGATCCGGGGCGGGCGGACGACGGACCGCCAGGTCCGCCGGAACGCTTACTTCTCGATGATCGCGAGCACGTCGCGGGCCGAGAGGACCAGGTACTCCTCGCCCTGGTACTTGACCTCGGTGCCGCCGTACTTCGAGTACAGGACGACGTCGCCGACGGCGACGTCGAGCGGCAGGCGCTGGCCATCCTCGAAGCGGCCCGGGCCGACGGCCAGGACGACGCCCTCCTGGGGCTTCTCCTTGGCGGTGTCCGGGATAACCAGGCCGGAGGCCGTGGTGGTCTCGGCGTCGAGCGGCTGGACCACGATGCGGTCCTCAAGCGGCTTGATGGCAACCTTGCTGCTGGTGGTCACGTCCGAGCTCCCCTTCGGAGATTACGGGGTTGTCTAACAGGTAGGTGGGCGACGTGACCGGCCTGCCGTCGCGGGGGTCAGGCCCGTTCCGTCGCGTTAGCACTCCCCCTGGGGGGAGTGCCAGGAACGACCTTAGGCCGCGGTTAGCACTCAGTCAACCAGAGTGCCAACGGCGCGCCCAACGATCTCCGCTACCGGGAGAATGTGCGGGTGGAGACGTTCGATGAACTGCTGGCCGAGCGCGGCCAGGCGCTGCTGGCCGAACTGACCGGCCTGGCCCCCGGCGACGAACTGGCCGTGGCCACCCGGCTGCGTCGGCACCACCCGGCCGAGCTGGTCTCGGCCGCGATCGCCCAGGAGCAGCTGCGGCGGCGGGCCGAGGCGAAGTTCGGCCCGGACGCCCGGCGGATGTACTTCACGCCGCACGGGGTCGAGCAGTCCACCCGGCGCAGCGTGGCCGAGTGGCGGGCCGGGCGGTTCGCCGAGCTCGGCACCACCCGGCTGGCCGACCTGTGCTGCGGCATCGGCGGCGACGCGATCGCCCTGGCCCGGCGCGGCATCGAGGTGCTCGCGGTCGACCGCGACCCGTTCACCTGCGCGGTGGCCCGGGCCAACGCCGCGGCGCTCGGCCTGTCCGACCTGATCGAGGTGCGCCGGGCCGACGTCACCGAGCTCGAACTCGACGGCTTCGACGCCGTCTTCACCGATCCCGCCCGGCGCACCGACCGCGGCCGGGTGTTCGACCCCGACGCCTACTCGCCGCCGCTGTCCTGGGCGGTCGAGGCGGGCCGGCGCACCCGGCTCGGCGCGCTCAAGGTGGCCCCGGGGATCGCGCACGACGCGGTGCCCGCGGACGCCGAGGCGGAATGGGTCTCCGACCACGGCGAGGTGAAGGAGGCGGTGCTGTGGTTCGGCACCGGGGCCGCCGAACCGCACCGGGCCACCCTGCTGCCCGGCCCGCACAGCCTGGCCGGCGGCCGGCTGCCCGACCCGCCGGCCGGCCCGGTGCGCCGCTACCTCTACGAGCCGGACGGCGCGGTGATCCGGGCCCACATGGTGGCCGAGGTGGCCGAACGGGTCGGCGGCACGCTGATCGACCCGATGATCGCCTACGTCACCTCGGACACCCTGGTGCGCACCCCGTACGCGCACGCCTACGAGCTCACCGACGTGCTGCCCTACCAGGTCAAGCGGCTCAAGGCGCTGCTGCGCGAGCGCGCGGTGGGCACCGTGGTGATCAAGAAGCGCGGGATGGCGATCACCCCCGAGGAGCTGCGCCGCCAGCTCAAGCCGAGCGGGCCGAACAGCCTGACGGTGATTCTGAGCCGAACCGAGCACGGCCCGCTGATGATGCTCGGGCAACCAGTGCGCGATTAGCGCCCGTGCGGTCACCATCGTGCACTAACCTGCCCGGGGCGCCGTGCTCGACGGCGCCCATCGGGGAGGGGAATATGAACTCGATTGGCACGGTGGGCCGTTGGGCAGTTGCCCTGGCCACCGCGGGGGCGCTGTTAGGTGGTTCGGGGGGTGTCGCGCAGGCCGCGCCGGTGTCCGGCACCGAGGGCCTGGTGGAGCTCGGCAGCACGGGCCTGCCGCCCGGCGGCCCACTGCTCGGTCCGGACGGCAGCCGCGCCTACGCGGTCGCCGAGGACACCGACCTGCACCTGCGGGTGCACGTGGTGAACACCGTCACCGACCGGACGGTCGCCACCGTCGACCTGGGCCAGAGCTACGGCAGCCGCCAGCGCCCGGCGCTCAGCGCGGACGGCAGCCGGCTCTACGTGGTCAACGGGCAGACCCTGTCCGTGATCGACGCGGTCGAGCACCGGGTGCTCGGCACCGTGACCCTGCCGGACGAGCCGCGCCCGACCGGCTGGGGCCCGGGCGTGATCGGCGCCCTGGCGGTCAACGGCTCGACGGTCTACGTCGCGCAGGACGGCCCGGCCCCGGGCACCTCCGCGCCCACCCAGGGCCGCCTGTGGGCCGTCGACACCGTCCACCGGACCGTCACCGGCAGCACGGTGCTGCCCGGCGGCCGGGCGCTCTCCGTCGTCGTCCGGCCGGGCGGCCGCAGCGCCTACGTCTCCACCGAGGTCGGCGTCGTCCACCTGGACACCGGCGGCGCACTGCCCGCCGTGGTCGGCACCGTCCCGGACAGCGCGCACATGGACGGCCTGGCACTGACGCCCGACGGCACCGCGCTGTACGCCGTCAACGACGTCGCGGACGGCTCCGCCCTGCGGATCGACCCGGCCCACGACACCGTGACCGCCCGGCTGGCCCTGACCACCGGCTACGCCCAGCTCGGCACCCCGGTGGTCTCCGCCGACGGCACCCGGCTGTACGTGACCGACGCCTACCCGGCCGACGACCCCGCGGTGCTCGCATTCGACACCGCCACCGGGACCGAGGTGGCGGCGGAGGACGTCCGCGGCTTCGACCTCTCCACCTTCTCCGGGCTGGCCATCGGCCCGGACGGCGCGACCATGTACGCGACCGGCCTGGACGACAACGGCTCCGGCCTGCAGATCTTCGACTTCTGACCTTGGGGGATATCGTGAAGTCTCTTGTGAACAAGACCCGTTGGACCGCCGCGGCGGTGGCGGCCGCGGCCCTGCTGGGCCTGGCCGCGGGCGGGGCCGCGGCCTCGACGCCGGCCACCGGCACCGAGGGCGTGGTCGCGGTCGGCTCCGGCTCGGTGGCGACCGCCGTCAGCCCGGACGGCACCCGGGCCTACGCGGTGGCCCAGCAGAGCGGCGGCGGGGTGGCGCTGTCGGTGGTGGACACCGGCACGGACGCGGTGGTCGGCCGGGTCGACCTGGGCACCGACAGCTGGATCACCTACCTGGCCCTCAGCGCCGACGGCTCCCGGCTGTACGCGCTGCACGGCCACACGCTCAGCGTGGTCGACACCGCCGCGCCGGCCCTGCTCGGCAGCTACGCCCTGCCGGACCAGCCGCGGCCCACCGGCTGGACCCCGGGCGGCACCGAGGGCCTGGCGCTCAGCACCGACGGCTCGACGCTGTACCTCGCCCAGGACGGCCCGGAGACCTACCGCCAGTACGGCCAGGGCCGGGTGCTGACCTTCGACACCGGCAGCCGGACCTTCACCGGTGCGGTGCAGCTGGCCGCCACCGAACTGGGCGCCCTGGCGGTGCGCCCGGGCGGCCACGACCTGTACGCCGGCACCGTGGCCGGCGTGGTCCACCTGAGCACCGCGACCGCGGTGCCGACCGTGGTCGGCACGGTCCCGGGCACCGAGACCGCGAACTACTACCAGCTGGCCTTCGCCCCGAACGGCAGCAAGCTGTTCGCGGTCAACGGCACCGTCAACGGCAAGGGCGCGGTGATCGACCCGGGCACCGACACGGTGACCAAGAACCTCGCGCTGCCCGCCTCCGACCTGCGCGCCCCGCGGGTCAGCGCCGACGGCACCAAGCTCTACATCGCCGACAACGACCTCAACAACGGCGGCGAGGTGCTGGTCTACAACACCACCACCGGCGCCGCGCTGACCCGCCAGACCATCGCCACCGACCAGGACAGCCTGACCGGCCTGGCGCTCGGCCCCGACGGCCACACCGCGTACCTGGGCGGGACCGCCGGGAGCACCGGCAACCTGCAGATCATCGACTACTGACGGTCAGCCAGGGGCCTGGATGTAGTCGTCCAGCCGGGCGACCGCGAAACCCTGTTCCTGGATCCGGCTGACCAGTTCGCCGAACATCTGGGTCATGGTCTCGCCCTTGAGCTCACTCGGGCCGCGGAAGTGGGCCAGGATGATGTCGCCCGGCTGGAGGGTCTTGGCCCCCTGGTACTGCATGTCGTGGATCTGCATCGTCTCCTTCCACAGCACGATCGCCCGCGGGCCGCACTGCTGGACCGACTGGTTCAGCGTCGGCGTGTGGGCCCCGTCGCCGAACGGCGGGCGGAACAGGAAGGGGGCGGTGCCGTACTCCTGGGTGAGCGTCGACTGGTCCTCGCAGATCTCGCTCTTCTGCTTGTCCCCGGTCAGCTTGCTCATCACCGGGTGGGTGACGGTGTGGTTCTGGATCGAATTGCCCAGCGCCTGCAGCGGCTTGAAGTAGCCGTAGTCGTTCTTGATGATGTCCTTGGTCAGGAACATGGTGATCGGGATCTTGAGGTCGGTCAGCATCTGGACGAACTTGGGGTCCTTCTCGGCCCCGTCGTCGATCGTGATGAAGACGACCTTGTCCGTGGTCTGGATGTGGTCGATCACCGGCACCGTACCGGTCTTGGTCAGCTTGACCGGCTTGTCGGCCGGCGCCGCGGGCGCGGCCGGCAGCGGCTTCAGGTTCCACTTCGCCCAGGCCGCCGGGTCGGCGGCACCGCCCGCCGCACCCGGCGAGGCCGGTGCCGACGCGCCGCCGCCCGCCGGGGCGTCGCTCGCCGCGGTGGGCGGCACGGGGGGCTGGCCGGCGGTCGAGGAGCCCGCGCTGCCGGAGCAGCCGCTCACCGCCAGCAGCACCGCGAGCGCACCCGCCGCGGTGGTCGCCGTGCGGTTCCTGGTGGTCGTCTTCACGGCGTGCGGCTCCCCGGTGCTGTCAGTTAAGCGGACCTGCAAGAGACTACCGACTCGCTGTGGAAGGCCCAGCGGTGGACCGGCCGGGCCAGCAGCCCGGCCGGCGGGTCCGGCACCGGCACCGGTTCGGCGGACCACCAGCCGATCAGCAGCACCCGGTCGCCGGGCGCACTGAACAGCTCGGCCCGGTCGGCCCCGGCCAGCGCCGGCAGGCCGTGCGCGCGCGCCCAGGCGAGCAGCTCGGCGCCGCGCCCGGCCGCGGCCCGGGCCTCCCACATCAGCGCTTCGGTCACGACTCCAGCGCCCGGTACGCCTCGCCGTGCACGTCGCCGTGCTGGTGGCCCGGCACCGAGACCTCGGTCACCGGCAGCGAGGAGTCGGCCGACAGGTCCAGCGCCGACGGCGCCCGGTCCCGCCAGACCATCTCGGCGCCCAGCGCGGCCACCATCGCGCCGTTGTCCGTGCACAGGCCCGGGCGCGGCACCCGCAGCCGGATCCCGGCCCGCTCGCAGCGCTGCTCGGCCATCGCGCGCAGCCGCGAGTTGGCCGCCACCCCGCCACCGATCATCAGGTGGTCCACGCCGTGCTGCTGACAGGCCTTGATCGCCTTGCGGGTCAGCACGTCGGTGACCGCCTCCTGGAAGGAGGCCGCCACGTCCGCCACCGGCACCTCCTCGCCGGCCCGCCGCTTGGCCTCCACCCACCGGGCCACCGAGGTCTTCAGGCCGGAGAAGGAGAAGTCGAACTCGGGGTCCTTGGGACCGCTCAGGCCCCGCGGGAAGCGGATCGCCTTGCGGTCGCCCTCGCGGGCGGTGCGGTCCACGATCGGGCCGCCCGGGAAGCCCAGGCCGAGCACCCGGGCCACCTTGTCGAAGGCCTCGCCGGCCGCGTCGTCGATGGTGGCGCCGAGCGGGCGCACGTCGGTGGTGATGTCGGTGGTGAGCAGCAGCGAGGAGTGGCCGCCGGAGACCAGCAGCGCCATCGTCGGCTCGGGCAGCCGGCCGTGCTCCAGCTGGTCCACGCAGATGTGCGAGGCGAGGTGGTTGACCCCGTACAGCGGCTTGTCCAGCGCCCAGGCGTAGGCCTTGGCCGCGCTCACCCCGACCAGCAGCGCGCCGGCCAGGCCCGGGCCCGCGGTGACCGCGATGCCGTCCAGGTCGCGCGCGCTGATCCCGGCCGTGTCCAGGGCGCGCTGGATGGTGGGGACCATCGCCTCCAGGTGGGCCCGGCTGGCGATCTCGGGGACCACCCCGCCGAACCGGGCGTGGTCGTTGACGCTGGAGGCCACCGCGTCGGCCAGCAGGGTGGTGCCGCGCACGATGCCGACGCCGGTCTCGTCGCAGGAGGTCTCGATGCCCAGGACGAGCGGTTCGTCAGCCATGGTCTTCCTCGGTGTTGTTCGTCGTGGAGTGGTCCAGTCGCATCACCAGCGCGTCGACGCCGGCGGGCTGGTAGTAGCCGCGCCGGATGCCGACCGGGGCGAAGCCGTACCGCTCGTACAGGCGCTGGGCGCGGAAGTTGTCCACCCGCACCTCCAGCAGCAGCTCGGTGCAGCCGCGCCGCCGGGACTCCTGGATCAGGTCGGTCAGCAGCACCGCGCCCAGCCCGCGGCCCTGCCACTGCTCGGCCACCGCGATGGTCTGCACGTCGCTCTCCGCGCCGACCGCCATCAGCCCGGCGTAGCCGGCGATCGCGCCGTCCCCGGTGGTGGCCACGGTGTAGTGCCGGGTGCCGTGCGCGTGCGTGTCGGCCAGCTCGGACCAGTACATGCCGCGGGACCAGGCGTCCTCGGGGAAGAGCTTCTGCTCCAGCTCCATCACCGGCTCGATGTCCCACCAGCGCATCGGGCGCAGCGCGGCCTTCACGCCGGCAGCACCGGCTTGTAGCCGGCCGGCACCTGGGCGTCGGGGCGGCGCAGGTAGAGCGGGCGGTTGGGCAGCAGCTCGCGGCCGGCCGCCAGCTCGGTGACGGCGAAGTCGGCCAGCGCGCCGGCCGACAGGTGCTCCGGACCGTGCGCGCCGGGGAAGGTGTCGGGGTAGAGCAGCGCACCCGCGCCGACCGAGGTCTGACGCGCGGTCAGGTCGCCCGGGCGGTCCACCGCCGGTCCGGCGGTGCGCCGGCCCTCGGCGTCGTAGTCGGCCCAGTAGACCTCCTTGCGGCGCGCGTCGGTGGCGGCGGTGAACGGACCGGTCAGCCCCTCGGCGCGGGCCCCGTGGGCGATCGCGTCCAGCGTGCAGACCCCGTGCACCGGCAGGCCGAGCGCGTGGCCGAGCGCGGCGGCGGTCACCAGGCCGACCCGCAGGCCGGTGTACGGCCCCGGGCCGACGCCGACCGCGAGCGCGGTCAGTTGCTCCTTGGCCACCCCGGCCTCGGCCAGCACCCGGCCGATCGCGGGCAGCAGCAGTTCGCCGTGCCGGCGGGCGTCGACCTGGTAGGTCTCGGCCAGCACGGCCGTCCCGTCGTGGACGGCGGCGGTGACGGCGGGGGTAGCGGTGTCGAACGCGAGCAGCAGCACGGGGTCAAGGTTAGAGGGTCGCCGCACCCGGCCATTTGTCCCGGTACGGAACACGCGTTCGTGAGGTCCCGACCCCACCCCCGGAACCTGGCACGATGGGGCGCACAGACCCCTGTGGACGACGGGAGCGCACGGTGCCGAGGATGAGCCCTGGAGTCACGGTGGCCGGACTGACGCTGGTGGCGCTCGCGCTGGTCGCCGTCCTCGCGGTCCAGGCCGAGGGCACCGCCCCGGCCGCGACCACCGCCCGGCCCGCCCCGGTGCCCAGCACCTCCGCCGCACCCTCGCCGAGCGCCCCGGCCGCCCCGAGCCTGTCCCCGCTGCCGCCCGCCGCCGCGGGCGGCAGCACCCGGCGGGTGGTCTACTCGATCGGCGCCAAGCAGGTCTGGCTGGTCGACCCGAAGAAGAACCCGCAGGTGACGGCGAGCTTCACGGTGGAGCCCGGCTCGGTCCACCCGGCCCCGGGCAGCTACACGGTGTACAGCCGCTCGGCCACCTCGACCGGGACCGACGGGCGCCAGGTCGAGCACGTGGTGCGGTTCACCCAGCAGAGCGGCACCGTCTTCGGCTTCAGCGCGGCGGTGGACGGCGCCACGCCGGCCGCCGACCCGAACGGGAGGACGGGCGGGATCCGGGAGACCCGGCCGGACGGTCAGACGCTCTGGGACTTCGCGCCGGCCGGCACCCGGGTGCTGGTGGTCGACTGATCGCGGGACGCGCTGCGGCGCTCCGGCGGGGTGCAGACGGCGGCGGCGCACGCACCGGCGGCCAGCAGCCGACTCATCGGGACGCTCCCCGGGGCCTCGGCCAGGGGGTCCCCCGCGGCGGCCTGCTCGGCGGCGCTCGGGCGGGGCGGGACAGGGGTGCTGCTCGGCGTCATGGCGAACTCCCTGGTTAGGTACCCCTAACTTCCACGGCCATCCCATCACGTCCACCGGCACGCCCGCAACAGGTTCCCGACACCGCGTCGGTAAAACGCCGTCAGTCGGACCGGGGCTCAGCCGAGCACGGCGAGGTCCACGTCGGCCCAGCGCGCGCCCAGACCGGTCAGCCGGACCCGGCGCGGGTCGCTGTCGTCCTCGGGGTCGGTGCCGCCGAGGGCCCGCTCGATCCGCACCTCCAGCCGGTTCTCCGAGAGCCCCTCGACCTTGCCCTCGCCCCACTCGACCACCACCACCGACTCCGGCAGCGAGACGTCCAGGTCGAGGTCCTCCATCTCGTCCAGCCCACCGCCCAGCCGGTAGGCGTCGACGTGCACCAGCGGCGGGCCGGCCACCAGCGAGGGGTGCACCCGGGCGATCACGAAGGTCGGCGAGGTGACCGCGCCGCGCACCCCGAGGCCCTCCCCCAGCCCCCGGGTCAGGGTGGTCTTCCCCGCGCCGAGCTCGCCGGACAGCAGCACCAGGTCGCCGGCCCGCAGCAGGGCGGCCAACCGCTTGCCGAGCCCGGTCATCGACTCCGGCGAGGCGACGGTGAGCGTGGTCTGGACGTCCATGGGGCTTCCTCGGCTGTGTCGGGCGTGGCTGGCGCGGGTCGGTCGGACCCAACGGTGCCACATCGGGCCGCCCCGCCGCGCTCAGCCCTCGGCCGGCTCCCGCAGGTGGGCCGGCAGCGGCAGGCCGGTGCGGCGGAGCAGCCCGACCAGCTGCCGGTTCACCTCGTCGGGGCGCTCCAGTTGGAGCAGGTGGCCGGTGCCCGGCAGCAGCACCAGCTCGGCGTCCGGCAGCGCGCGGGCGATCGCCTCGCTGTGCGCGGCCGGGGTGAGCAGGTCCTCGGTGCCGGCCATCACCAGCACCGGCAGCCCGGCCAGGGCGGCCAGCGCGGCGGTCTTCTCGTGCGAGGCGAAGACCGGGTAGAACTCGGCCACCACGTCGATCGGGGTGGCGTCCAGCAGCTGCTCCGCGAACCGGCCCACTGCCGGGTCCACGTCCCGGCCGCCGTTGCCGAAGGAGAACCGGCGGTAGAAGACCGCGGCCACGTCCGCGCCGAGCCGGCGGGTGGCCTCCACCAGGCCGACCTGACTGCCCAGCAGCCGCACCACACCGGGCCCGACCCGGCGCCACACCTTCATCCCGACCGGCGGCAGTCCCAGGTCCACCGAGTCCCAGTCGCCGGCCGAGGTGCCGAGCAGCGCCACGCCCACCACCCGGTCGCGGAACAGCCCGGGGTGCTGCTCGGCCAGCGCCATCACGGTCATGCCGCCCATCGAGTGGCCGACCAGCACCAGCGGCCCGGTCGGCGCCACCGCGTCCAGCACCGCCTTCAGGTCGCCGCCCAACTGGTCCACGCTGGCCGGCTGTCCGGCCAGGTAGGAGCGCGACCGCTCGGAGCGGCCGTGGCTGCGCTGGTCCCAGAAGACCAGCCGCAGCCCGTCGCGCAGCGCGGCCCGCTGGAAGTGGAAGCTGTCCTGGTTCAGGCAGTAGCCGTGGCAGAAGACCACGGTGAGCGGCTCCGGCCCGGTCGGCACCGGGGTGAAGACCAGCGGCGCGCGCTCGGTGCGACCGGCCAGCAGCGGGGGCACCGCGCTGCGGTCCACCGCACCGGGGCCGCCCGGGCGGGGGTGGGCGAACCAGCCGTGCCGCTCGCCGTTGCCGGGGTCGCCGCCCGGCGGGCCGTCCACCTCGACGTACAGTTCGGTGCCGTCCGCGGCCGCCACCGTGCGCGGCCGGCCGCGCAGCGAGCCGAACGGGGCCGCCGCGTCCAGCTCCTCGCGGGCCCGGCGGCGGGCCCGGCCCAGGGTGAGCCGCTCGATCGCCACGCCCGCGGCCGCGCCGGCGGCCAGCACGCCGACCGAGAGCCCGATCAGCCCGGCCCGGCCCGGCCCTCCCGGCGCGGGCTCGGTCACCGCAGGGCCCCGCTGCCGCCCACGTAACGGCGCGGCACCCGGGCACCGATCCGGGTGACGATCTCGTAGGAGATGGTGCCGCAGGCCCGGCCCCAGTCCTCGGCGGTCGGCTCGCCCCGTTCGCCGTTGCCGAAGAGCAGCACCTCCTCGCCGACCGCCGGGGTGTCGCCGCCCAGGTCCACCACGAACTGGTCCATCGCCACCCGGCCGGCCACGGTGCGCCACTTGCCGCCGATCTGCACCGGCGCGGTGCCGCTGGCGTGCCGCGGGATGCCGTCCGCGTAGCCGACCGGAACCAGGCCCAGCGTGGTCTCGCCCGCGGTGACGTAGTGGTGGCCGTAACTGACGCCGTGTCCGCCCGGCACCTGCTTGACCAGGGCCAGCCGGGCGCCGAGCGCCATCACCGGGCGCAGTCCGAAGTCCGCCGGGGCGCCGACCTCGGGCACCGGGGAGAGTCCGTACATGGCCAGCCCGGTGCGGACCAGGTCGTAGTGCGAGCCCGGCAGCAGCAGGGTGGCCGGCGAGTTGGCCAGGTGGCGCACCTCGGGCCGGACCCCGGCCCGCTCGGCGTAGGCCAGCGCGGTGGCGAAGGCGTCCTGCTGGGCCTGGATGGAGGGGTGGCCCGGCTCGTCGGCAGCGGCGAAGTGCGACCAGAGGCCGACCACGGTCAGCTCGCCGGCCGCCTCGGCGCGCAGCGCGGCGTCCACCAGGTCGGGCCAGTCGCGCGGCTGGCAGCCGTTGCGGCCCAGGCCGGTGTCGGCCTTCAGGTGCACCCGGGCCGGGACGCCGGTGGCGCGGACCGCGGCGAGCAGTTCGTCCAGGGCCCACTGGCCGCTGACCGAGATGTCCACGCCGGCCCGCAGCGCCTGTGCCCACGGGCCGCCCGGGGTCCACAGCCAGCACAGGATCCGTGCCTGCTCCGGGGCTATGCCGGCGGCGCGCAGCGCCAGCGCCTCCTCCGGGGTCGCCGTGCCGAGCCAGCGGACCCCGGCGGCCAGCGCCTCCAGGGCGCACGGCAGCGCGCCGTGGCCGTAGGCGTCGGCCTTGACGACGGCCATCACGTCGGCGCCCACCACCCGCTCGCGCAGCGCGGCGAGGTTGCCGCGCAGCGCGGCCAGGTCGATGGTCGCCTCGGCACGCAGTCCTTCGGCGAGCATGGCAGTCCCGGGCGTCTTCGCAGTTGTCATCACGCTCAGTCTCCCATCCCACCCGACACGCGCTCGTCACCCCCTGCTCCGCGGGCCCGGTCGGATGTCCTGACTTGTCCTACCGCAGTGTCCCCACAGCCTCCGGCGCCCGCGCACTCCGGGTCACCCCTGCGGGGAACCCCCTCGGCCGCCCGCCGCCTCGCGCCACGCCGCGGGCAGCGCGGCCGCCACCCCGCCCGCCGTGACCGGGGCGCCGGCCGCCGCGATCCGGCCCGCCAGCCCGTGCAGGTAGGCACCGACCGACGCGGCGTCGAACGCCCCCAGCCCGGCCGCCAGCAGCGCCCCCGTCAGGCCCGCCAGCACGTCGCCGCTCCCGGCGGTGGCCAGCCAGGCCGTGCCCGTCGGGTTCACCCGCGCGGCGCCGTCCGGTCGGGCGACCACCGTGGTGGATCCCTTGAGCAGCACCACCGCCCCGTACCGCTCGGCCAGCTCCCGGGCCCGCCGCAGCCGCTCCGCGGCCACCTGCTGCGCCGTCACCCCGTCCCCGAGCAGCCGGGCCGCCTCGCCGGCGTGCGGGGTGAGCAGGGTCGGCGCCGCCCGCCCGGCCAGCGCCCGCGGCCCCAGCCGGGCCAGCTCGGTCAGCCCGTCCGCGTCCACCAGCACCGGGACCTCGTCCGCCAGCGCGTCCGCCAGTGCCCCGGGCGCCTCGTCCCCGCTGCCCGGCCCGACCACCCAGGCCTGCACCCGCCCGGGGGTGAGCAGCACCTCGGGGTGCCGGCGCACCACCTCCTCGCCGGGCCGCCCCTGGTACCGCACCGCGCCCGCACCGCCGTGCAGTGCACCCGCCACCGCCAGCTGCGCGGCCCCGGGGTACCGCTCGGAGCCCGCCAGCACCCCCAGCACGCCGCGCCGGTACTTGTCGCTCTCGGCGCCCGGCCGGGGCAGCAGCGCCGCCACGTCCGCGTGCTGCAGCGCCTCGACGGGGGCGGCCGGCGGGCGCAGTCCGATCGGCACCAGCTGGACCGTCCCGGCGTAGCCCGCCCCGGGGTCGATCAGCAGCCCGGGCTTGTGGGTGCCGAAGGTCACCGTGACGTCCGCGCGCAGCGCCGCCCCGGCCACCTCCCCGGTGTCGGCGTCCACCCCGCTGGGCAGGTCCACCGCGACCAGCAGTCCGCTGCGTTCCGCCGCGGCGTACGGCGCGGCCGCCGGGCGCAGCCCGCCGCGGCCGCCGATGCCGACGATGCCGTCCAGCACCAGATCCGCCCGCCGGAAGTCGGCCAGGCCGACATCCTGATCCACGGTCGGACGACCACCCGCCGCCTTCAGCGCGGCCAGTGCGGCGGGGTGGGCCCGGTCGGGCGAGAGCAGCACGGCGGTGACGGCGGCGCCGCGGCGGGCCAGCGCGGCGCCGGCGAACAGGGCGTCACCACCGTTGTCCCCACTGCCCGCCAGCACCAGCACCCGGGCGCCGTAGACCCGGCCGCGGCGGCCGGCCAGCAGTTTGGCGCAGGTGGCGGCCAGGCCGGCCACCGCACGGTCCATCAGGGGCTGTCCGGCCAGCGCGGCTTCGGCGGCGCGGACCTGTTCCACGGTGTGGGCTTCACGCATGCCCCCGATCCTGCCCCAGGATCGCGACCGGCACCCCCGCTACCCCTCGGCGATCACCACCGCCGAGGCCACCCCCGCGTCGTGGCTGAGCGACAGGTGCCAGGACCGCACCCCCAGCTCCGCCGCCCGCGCGGCCACCGTCCCGCGCACCCGCAGCACCGGCCGCCCGGACGCCTCGCTGCACACCTCGGCGTCGTGCCACTCCAGCCCGCCCGGTGCCCCCAGCGCCTTGGCCAGCGCCTCCTTGGCCGCGAACCGCGCCGCCAACGAAGCGGCCGAGCGCCGCTCCCCCGAGGGGAGCAGCAACTCGGCCGGGGTGAAGAGGCGGTCCAGGACACCCGGGCGGCGCGCCGCCGACTGCTCGAAGCGCTCGATGGCGGCCACGTCGATTCCCACTCCGATGATCACCCGCCCACGGTACCTACTCGACCGTGACCGACTTCGCGAGATTGCGCGGCTGGTCCACCTCGTGGCCCTTGGCGGTGGCCAGCTCGCAGGCGAAGACCTGCAGCGGCACGGTGGCGACCAGCGGCTGCAGCAGGGTCGGGGTGACCGGGATCCGGATCAGGTGGTCCGCGTACGGCACCACCGCCTCGTCCCCCTCCTCCGCGATCACGATGGTCCGGGCACCGCGGGCCCGGATCTCCTGGATGTTGGAGACGATCTTGTCGTGCAGGATCGACCGCCCGCGCGGCGAGGGCACCACCACGACCACCGGCAGCCCCTCCTCGATCAGCGCGATCGGACCGTGCTTCAGCTCGCCCGCCGCGAAGCCCTCGGCGTGCATGTACGCCAGCTCCTTGAGCTTGAGCGCGCCCTCCAGCGCCACCGGGAAGCCCACGTGCCGGCCGAGGAAGAGCACCGAGCGCGCGTCGGCCAGCGAGCGGGCCAGCTCGCGCACCGGCTCCATGGTCCGCAGCACCTGCTCGACCTGCGTGGGCGCGTCGGAGAGCTCCTTGATGACCGCCCCGATCTCGTCGCCCCACTTGGTGCCGCGCACCTGGCCCAGGTAGAGCGCCACCAGGTAGCAGGCGACCAGCTGGGTCAGGAAGGCCTTGGTGGAGGCCACCGCCACCTCGGGACCGGCGTGGGTGTAGAGCACCGCGTCCGACTCGCGCGGGATGGTGGAGCCGTTGGTGTTGCAGATCGCCAGCACCCGGGCGCCCTGCTCGCGCGCGTGCCGCAGCGCCATCAGGGTGTCCATGGTCTCGCCGGACTGGGAGATGGCGATCACCAGGGTGCGGTCGTCCAGGATCGGGTCCCGGTAGCGGAACTCCGAGGCGACCTCGACCTCGCACGGGATCCGGGTCCAGTGCTCGATCGCGTACTTGGCGATCATGCCGGCGTGGAAGGCGGTGCCGCAGGCCACGATGACGACCTTGTCGACCTCGCGCAGCACCGCGTCCGGGATCCGCAGCTCGTCCAGGGTGAGCCGGCCGTCGGTACCGATCCGGCCCAGCAGGGTGTCGGCCACCGCCTTGGGCTGCTCGGCGATCTCCTTGAGCATGAAGTAGTCGTAGCCGCCCTTCTCGGCGGCCGACGCGTCCCAGTCCACGTGGTAGGCCCGCACCTCGGCCGGGGCACCGTGGAAGTCGGTCACCGTGACGCCGTCGACCCGCAGCTCGACCACTTGGTCCTGGCCCAGCTCGATCGCCTCGCGGGTGTGCGCGATGAACGCGGCCACGTCCGAGGCCAGGAAGTTCTCGCCCTCGCCGACCCCGACCACCAGGGGCGAGTTGCGCCGGGCGCCGACCACCGTGCCGGGCGCGTCCGCGTGCACCGCCACCAGGGTGAAGGCGCCGTCCAGCCGGCGGCAGACCACCCGCATCGCCTCGGCCAGGTCGCCCTCGAAGGCCTCGGCCAGCAGGTGGGCGACCACCTCGGTGTCGGTCTCCGAGCGCAGCGTGTGCCCCCGGTCGGCCAGCTCGGCGCGCAGCTGGGCGAAGTTCTCGATGATGCCGTTGTGCACCACCGCCACCTTGCGGTGGTCGTCCTGGTGGGGGTGGGCATTGGCGTCGGTCGGGCCGCCGTGGGTGGCCCACCGGGTGTGGCCGATGCCGGTGGTACCGGCGGGTAGAGGGGTTTCGGCGAGCGACTTCTCCAGGTTGACCAGCTTGCCCGCCCGCTTGTCGGCGGCCAGACTCCACTGCCCCGAGGAGTCCACCACCTGGACGGCCACGCCCGCCGAGTCGTATCCCCGGTACTCGAGGCGCTGGAGGCCCGCGATGACTACGTCAAGTGCGCTCTGAGAGCCCACATATCCAACAATTCCGCACATATGTGTGAGCATAAGGGCTGCTGGCTCTCACGCAGCTTGCGTGCAGGACAACAGCGGGTGACCGACGCCACAGGGACCCGGTGCCCCGGGACGGCCCACAATGGAGCATGTGCTGACCGAACTCTGTACCCCGGGCGCTCCCTCCGCGTCCACGCCGTCGCCGTCCCCGTACGTCGACCTCTCGCGGGCCGAGTGGAGCGCCCTGCGCAACCGGACGCCGCTGCCACTGAGCGCGGCCGAGGTGGAGCGCCTGCGCGGCCTCGGCACAGCACTGGACCTCGGCGAGGTGGAGGACGTCTACCTGCCGCTGTCCCGGCTGCTGAACCTCTACATCCACGCCACCCACGAGCTGCGCGGCGCGCTCGGCACCTTCCTGGACACCCCCGACACCGAGCGGACCCGCACGCCGTTCATCATCGGCGTGGCCGGCTCGGTGGCGGTCGGCAAGTCCACCTCCGCCCGCCTGCTGCAGGCCCTGCTGGCCCGCTGGCCCGAGCACCCCCGGGTCGAGCTGGTCACCACCGACGGGTTCCTGCTGCCCAACGCCGAGCTGCGCCGGCGCGGCCTGATGGCCCGCAAGGGCTTCCCCGAGTCCTACGACCGGCGCGCCCTGATGCGCTTCGTGGCCGACGTGAAGGCCGGCAAGGAACAGGTCAGCGCACCGGTCTACTCGCACCTGGTGTACGACATCGTGCCCGACGAGCGGCTGACCGTGCAGCGCCCGGACATCCTGATCGTCGAGGGCCTGAACGTGCTGCAGCCCGCGCTGCCCGGCACCGACGGCCGGACCCGGCTCGCGGTGGCCGACTACTTCGACTTCTCCATCTACGTGGACGCGCGCACCGACGACATCGAGAACTGGTACCTGTCCCGGTTCAAGAAGCTGCGCGACACGGCCTTCCAGGACCCGAACTCCTACTTCCGCCGGTTCACCGAGGTGCCGGAGGAGGAGGCGATGGAGTACGGCCGCCAGGTCTGGCGCACCATCAACAAGCCCAACCTGCTGGAGAACGTGCTGCCCACCCGCGGCCGGGCCACCCTGATCCTGCAGAAGGGCGCGGACCACAAGGTGCGCCGCGCCCTCCTCCGCAAGCTCTGACCCGGGGTCAGGAGGCGAGCTGCTCCCGGACCACCCCGGCCAGCCGCTCGGCCACGGCCCGGGCCTGGGCCTGGTCGGCCGCCTCCACCATGACCCGCACCAGCGGCTCGGTGCCGGACGGGCGCAGCAGCACCCGGCCGGTGCCGCCGAGCTCCTCCTCGGCCTCCTTGACCGCGGCGGCGAGCTCGGCGCAGTCGTTCACCCGGTCCTTGTCCACGCCCTTGACGTTGATCAGCAGCTGCGGCAGCCGGGTCATCACCGCGGCCAGCTCGGCCAGCGGCTTGCGGGTGGCCGCCAGCCGGGCGCCCAGCATCAGGCCGGTCAGCGTGCCGTCGCCGGTGGTCGCGTGGTCCAGCAGGATCACGTGGCCGGACTGCTCGCCGCCCAGCGCGTAGCCGTGCTCCTTCATCGCCTCCAGCACGTAGCGGTCGCCCACCGCCGTCTGGACCAGGCCGATGCCCTCGCGCTCCATCGCCAGCTTGAAGCCCAGGTTGCTCATCACGGTGCCGACCGCGGTGTTGCGGCGCAGCGTGCCGGCCTCGCGCATGGCCAGCGCCAGGATCGCGATGATCTGGTCGCCGTCCACCTCCTCGCCGTCGGCGTCGGCGGCCAGGCAGCGGTCCGCGTCGCCGTCCAGCGCGATGCCCAGGTCCGCCTTGTGCTCGCGCATCGCCTGCTTGAGGCCGTCCAGGTGGGTGGACCCCACGCCGTCGTTGATGTTCAGGCCGGTCGGCTCGTCGCCCAGGGTGAAGACCACCTCGGCGCCGGCCCGGGCGAACGCCTCGATGGCCACCTTGGCGGCCGCGCCGTGGGCACCGTCGATCACCACCTTGACGCCGTCCAGCCGGTTCGGCAGCACCGCGACCAGGTGGGCGACGTACTTGTCGAAGCCCTCGGTGTACTCGTGCACCCGGCCCACCCCGGCGCCGGTCGGGCGCGGGCGGGCGGGCGACACGCCGTCCCGGGCCCGGTGGTAGTCGGCCTCGATCGCGTCCTCGACCGCGTCGTCGAGCTTGTGCCCGCCGCGGGCCAGGAACTTGATCCCGTTGTCCGGCATCGCGTTGTGGCTCGCCGAGAGCATCACGCCGAAGTCGGCGCCGAGCGCACCGGTGAGGTAGGCCACCGCCGGGGTCGGCAGCACGCCGACCCGCAGCACGTCCACGCCCGAGCCGGCCAGGCCCGCGATCACCGCGGCCTCCAGGAACTCACCGCTGGCCCGCGGGTCGCGTCCGACCACCGCCACCGGGCGCCGGCCGCCGAAGCCGCCCGCATCGCCCAGCACGTGCGCGGCGGCCATCGACAGACCCAGCGCGAGTTCGGCGTCGAGGCCCTCGTTGGCCACACCGCGTACGCCGTCCGTACCGAAGAGTCGTGCCACTGTCCCGTCCTTCGTTGGGAGGCACCGGTCGGCGCTGTGGGCATCCGACCGGCGACAGAGGTATCCCTGGCCGCCTGACCGGTCCAGGGAGCACAACGCCCCGGGGCACGAGGAGTGCTCCGGGGCGTGAGTCCCACCATCGGGGTGCGCACCAGCGGGTGGTACGCACCCCGGCGGTGCGAATTTAGCGCTTGCTGTACTGCGGCGCCTTGCGGGCCTTCTTGAGACCGGCCTTCTTGCGCTCGACGGCGCGGGCGTCACGGGTCAGGAAGCCGGCCTTCTTGAGGGCGCCGCGGTTGTTGTCCACGTCCGCCTCGTTCAGGGCGCGGGCCACGCCGAGGCGCAGCGCGTAGGCCTGACCGGACACGCCGCCACCCGCGATGCGGGCGATGACGTCGTAACGGCCGTCCAGCTCGAGGAGCTTGAAGGGCTCGTTCACGGTCTGCTGGTGCACCTTGTTGGGGAAGTAGTTCTCCAGGGTGCGACCGTTGATCTTCCACTTGCCGGTGCCGGGGACGATGCGCACGCGGGCGATCGCCTCCTTGCGGCGGCCCAGGCCGGCGCCGGGGATGGCCTCGGCGAAGCGGCCGGCGGCCGACTCGGACGAGTAGGAGGTCTCCTCCTCGGAGGTGTACTCGGTGAGCTCCTCGTCGAAGTCGACGTCAAGGGTGGTCTCGATGGCAGCGTTCTCGGCCACGATGTTCCTCAGCTTTTCTTAGTTAAGGGCTTGTGGCCGGGATTACTGCGCGACCTGGGAGATCTCGAACGGCACCGGCTGCTGGGCAGCGTGCGGGTGCTGGTCGCCCGAGTAGACCTTCAGCTTCGAGAGCATCTGGCGGCCCAGGGTGTTCTTCGGGACCATGCCCTTGATGGCCTTCTCGACGGCCTTCTCCGGGTTGTTGGCCAGCAGGTCGTCGTAGCGCACGGAGCGCAGACCGCCCGGGAAGCCGGAGTGGCGGTACGCCAGCTTCTGCTGCTTCTTGTTACCCGACAGGTGCACCTTGTCCGCATTGATGATGATGACGAAGTCACCCATGTCCATGTGCGGCGCGTAGGTGGGCTTGTGCTTGCCCCGCAGGAGGTTGGCGGCCTGGGACGCCAGACGGCCGAGCACGACGTCGGTCGCGTCGATGACGTGCCACTGACGCTGGACGTCGCCGGGCTTGGGGCTGTACGTACGCACGGTCGTAGCCTTCGCTTTTCAGTGAGTGAGTCCTGACAGGAGCACCTGTTCGAGTGGATCAGCCTGACTCCACTTGGACGCAATCAAGAGGAAGCCGCTGGTCATCGACCCGGTGTCTCCGGCGTACCGACCTCTCACGTGAGATGGAGCGAGCCAATACGCACAACAAGGGCCAACGATACCCGTCCGCCGACCCAACTCCAAAACGCGGCCGCGCCGGAACTCAGCGCTCCCGCTCCACCCGGCGCTCGTCCCACACCGGTTCGGGCGACTCGTAGACCCGTCCGTCGGTGCCGAACACCAGGAACCGGTCGAAACTGCGGGCGAACCAGCGGTCGTGGGTCACGCAGAGCACCGTACCCTCGAAGGCCTCCAGACCCTCCTGCAGCGCCTCGGCACTCTCCAGGTCCAGGTTGTCGGTCGGCTCGTCCAGCAGCAGCGCCGTGACCCCGTCCAGCTCCAGCTTGAGGATCATCAACCGGGCCTGCTGGCCGCCGGAGAGCGACTCGAACTTCTGCTCCTCCTGCTTGTCCAGCTCGTAGCGGCGCAGCGCGCCCATCGCGGCCCCGCGGCTGAGCGCGTGCTCCTCCTCGATGATCGAGCGCACCGTCCGCCCGAACAGCTCCGGGTGGGCGTGGGTCTGCCGGAAGTGGCCGGGCACCACCCGGGCGCCGAGCTTGAAGCCGCCGTTGTGCCGCACCGTGTCGTCGCCGGCCAGCAGCCGCAGGAAGTGCGACTTGCCGGAGCCGTTGGAGCCCAGCACCGCGACCCGCTGGCCGTAGTAGACCTCCAGGTCGAAGGGCTTCATCAGGCCGGTCAGCTCCAGCTGCTCGATGGTCAGCGCCCGCACGCCGGTGCGCCCGCCCTTGAGCCGCATGGTGATGTTCTGCTCGCGCGGCGGCTCCTCCGGCCGGCCGGCCTCCTCGAACTTCTTCAGCCGGGTCTGCGCGGCCGCGTAGCGGGTGGCCAGCGCGTGGCTGACCGAGGCCGCCTGACGCAGGTTCACCACCAGTTTCTTGAGCTTGGCGTGCTCCTCGTCCCAGCGCCGGCCGAGCTCCTCGAACCGGGCGAAGCGCTCCTTGCGGGCCTCGTGGAAGGAGTCGAAGCCGCCGCCGTGCACCCAGACCGAGCTGCCGCCGCCACCGAAGCCGGACTCGATGCTGATGATCTTGTCGGCGCAGCGGGAGAGCAGCTCGCGGTCGTGCGAGATGAACAGCACGGTCTTCGGGGAGGCCTTGATCGCCTCCTCCAGCCAGCGCTTGCCCGGCACGTCCAGGTAGTTGTCCGGCTCGTCCAGCAGCAGCACCTCGTCCGGGCCGCGCAGCAGGCACTCCAGCACCAGGCGCTTCTGCTCGCCGCCGGAGAGGGTGTTCAGGCCGCGGAACTGGGCCCGGTCGAACGGCATCCCGAGGGCCGCCGTGGTGCAGACGTCCCAGTCGGTCTCGAAGTCGTAGCCGCCGGCGTCCGCCCAGTCGGAGAGCGCCTGGGCGTACGCCATCTGGCTCTTCTCGTCGTCCTGGGCCATCATCGCCAGCTCGGCGGCGTCCACCGCCTTGGCCGCGACCGCGATCCGCGCGGGGGCCACCGAGACCAGCAGGTCCCGCACCGAGGCGTCCGGCGGCAGCGCCCCCGGCGTCTCGCGCAGGTCCTCCCGGCCGGTGGTGCCGACGAACTGGCGCATCACGCCGAGGCCGCCGCTGACCGTCACGGTCCCGCCGTGCGGCTGGGTGTCCCCCGCGATCATGCGCAGCAGGGTGGTCTTGCCGGCCCCGTTGGCGCCCACCAGTGCGACCGCGGCGCCCTCGCCGACCCGGAAGGACGCGTCGTCGAACAGCACCCGCCCGTCCGGCAGGTAGTACTCAAGGTGCGAAATCTCGACGTGTCCCATGGCCCGGAATTCTCCCTACCGCGGGCCCGGGGACCAAACGGATTAGCCCTGTCCGGGCAACGTGCGCAGTCGGCGGGCCAGTCGACCGCGCTCGGCCAGCTGGTCGTCCGGCGGGTAGCCGACCTCCTCCAGGGTCAGCCCGTACGGCCGGATCACGTTGACCGCGCTGTTGCGCACCCCACCGGCCAGCACCTCGCCGGGGAACTCCACCGGCCGGTGCCCGTCGCCGACCAGCAGCATCGCGCCGACCAGCGCGCGCACCATGTTGTGGCAGAACGCGTCGGCCCGCACCGTGGCCACCGCCAGCGAGCCCTCCTGGGCCGCGTACGGGTCCATCGGCACCCGGTCCCAGTGCAGCTCCAGCAGGGTGCGGATGGTGGTCGCACCCTCGCGCTTCTTGCAGTACGCGGCGAAGTCGTGCTCGCCCAGCAGCAGCGCGGCGGCCTCGTTCATCCGGTCCAGGTCCAGCGGGCGGTCGTGCCAGAGCACGTGGCCGCGCAGCAGCGGGTCCACCCCGCCCTGGTGGTCGGCCACCCGGTAGGCGTACCGGCGCCAGACGGCGGCGAACCGGGCGTCGAAGCCGGCCGGGGCCTCGCCCAGCCGGAAGACCCGCACGTCGGCCGGCAGCCGCCCGGCCAGTCGGCGCAGCAGCTTCCCGCCGTGCTGCTCCCACAGCTCGGCGGGCAGGTCGACGTGCGCCACCTGGCCGCGCGCGTGCACCCCGGCGTCGGTCCGTCCGGCCACCGTGAGCGGGAACGGCTCGGGGCTGCGGGTGACGATCTGCAGCGCGCTCTCGATCTCCTCCTGCACGGTGCGCCGCCCGCGCTGGCGGGCCCAGCCGGAGAACTCGGCCCCGTGGTAGGCCAGGTCCAGCCGGATCCGCCGGTGGCCCTCGGCCGGGCCGTCCTTCGCGGGCGCCGTCTCGGCGCACTCCAAAGCCACTGTCTCCCCAACTCCCAACAGACAAAAGGGAACGGGCCCGCTCCCCCGCCGAAGCGGAGGGGCGGGCCCGTCACGCACCTACCGGTGTCAGGCCTGCTCGGCCTCGTCGGCCGGCGCGGCGTCGGCCGGAGCCTCGGCAGCGGCGGTCTCCTCGGCGACCGGGGCGGCAGCGGCCTCGGCGTCCTTGGCGGAGCGCTTGGTGGCGGCCTCGGCCTCGCCGACCGCGGTCTGCGCGACGGTCAGCGCCTCGACCAGCTCGATCACGGCCATCGGGGCGTTGTCGCCACGACGGGGCATGATCTTGGTGATCCGGGTGTAGCCACCCGGACGGTTCTCGTAGCGCGGCGCGATCTCGGTGAAGAGGGTGTGCAGCACCGAGACGTCGGTGATGGTCTTGCGCACCAGGCGACGGTTGTGGATGTCGCCCTTCTTCGCCTTGGTGATCAGCTTCTCCGCCAGCGGGCGCAGGCGGCGGGCCTTGGCCTCGGTGGTGGTGATGCGGCCGTACTGGAACAGCTCACGGGCCAGACCGGCGAGCAGCAGCGGCTCGTGGGACGGGCCGCCGCCGAGGCGGGCACCCTTGGTGGGACGCGGCATGGATTACTCCTCGAATCTCCGACTTGCGGCCGTGTCAGGTACCGCAGCGGGCGTGGCAGCACTGTTGCCGCCACGACTTGGCATGAAGCGGGGGCGATCCTCGCGGACCGCCCCCGATCCAAATCTCTTAGTACTGCTCGGTCTCGGCGTAACCCGCGTCGTCCAGGTCGTCGGCGCCGAAGGCGTCGGCGGCCGCGGTCGGGTCGAACCCGGGCGGGCTGTCCTTGAGGGCCAGGCCCATGCCGGCCAGCTTCGCCTTGACCTCGTCGATCGACTTCGCACCGAAGTTGCGGATGTCGAGCAGGTCGGCCTCGGAGCGGGCCACGAGCTCACCCACGGTGTGGATGCCCTCGCGCTTGAGGCAGTTGTAGGAGCGGACCGTGAGCTCCAGCTCCTCGATCGGCAGCGCCAGGTCGGCGGCCAGGGCGGCGTCCGTCGGGGACGGGCCCATGTCGATGCCCTCGGCGTCGATGTTCAGCTCGCGGGCGAGGCCGAACAGCTCCACCAGGGTCTTGCCGGCCGAGGCCATGGCGTCGCGCGGACGCATGGCGGGCTTGGTCTCGACGTCGACGATCAGCTTGTCGAAGTCGGTCCGCTGCTCGACACGGGTGGCCTCGACCTTGTAGGTGACCTTCAGCACGGGGCTGTAGATCGAGTCGACCGGGATCCGGCCGATCTCCTGGCCGGACGCCTTGTTCTGCACGGCGGAGACGTAGCCGCGACCGCGCTCGACGGTCAGCTCCATCTCCAGCTTGCCCTTGCCGTTCAGCGTGGCGAGGACCAGCTCGGGGTTGTGCACGTCGACACCGGCCGGGGGCGCGATGTCGGCGGCGGTGACCACACCCGGGCCCTGCTTGCGCAGGTACATCACGACCGGCTCGTCGTGCTCCGAGGAGACGACCAGCTGCTTGATGTTCAGGATGAGGTCGGTCACGTCCTCCTTGACGCCCGGCACGGTGGTGAACTCGTGCAGGACACCGTCGATCCGGATGCTGGTGACAGCAGCGCCGGGGATCGAGGAGAGGAGCGTGCGGCGGAGCGAGTTGCCGAGGGTGTAGCCGAAGCCCGGCTCCAGCGGCTCGATCACGAACCGCGAGCGGTACTCGTCGACAACCTCTTCGGTCAGCGAGGGACGCTGAGCGATCAGCATGTTTTCAGATCCTCCAGTTGTACTCGGCACCCACTATTTGATGCCGAACAAGACCAGCGTACGGGCTCCCGCCTGAAACGGGAGCCCGTACGTGGTTAAGACACTCGCACCCGAAGGCGACGCGTCAGGTCAGACGCGGCGACGCTTCGGCGGGCGGCAGCCGTTGTGCGGGGTGGGGGTGACGTCCTGGATCGAGCCGACCTCCAGGCCGGTGGCCTGGAGCGAGCGGATCGCGGTCTCGCGGCCGGAGCCCGGACCCTTCACGAAGACGTCGACCTTGCGCATGCCGTGCTCCTGCGCACGACGCGCGGCGGCCTCGGCGGCCATCTGCGCGGCGAACGGGGTGGACTTGCGCGAGCCCTTGAAGCCGACGTGGCCGGCGGAGGCCCAGGAGATCACGTTGCCCGCGGGGTCGGTGATCGAAACGATGGTGTTGTTGAACGTGCTCTTGATGTGAGCGTGCCCGTGAGCGACGTTCTTCTTTTCCTTGCGGCGGATCTTCTTCGCGCCGGCAGCCTGACGACCCTTGGGGGGCATAAGTCTGTTCTCCTACTGAGGTGGTCGGTCCGCTAACCCGCGGGCCGGAGGGATGTCCGGTTAACGGGCGGACTACTTCTTGCCCGGCTTCTTCTTGCCGGCAATCGCGCGACGCGGGCCCTTGCGGGTACGCGCGTTGGTGTGGGTGCGCTGACCGCGGACGGGCAGGCCGCGGCGGTGACGCAGACCCTCGTAGCAGCCGATCTCGACCTTGCGGCGGATGTCGGCCGCCACCTCGCGGCGCAGGTCACCCTCGACGCGGAAGTTCGCGTCGATGAAGCGCTGCAGCGCGACCAGGTCGTCCTCGGTGATGTCGCGGACGCGGATGTCGGGGTTCACGCCCGTCTCGGCCAGCGTCTGCTGGGCCCGGGTCCGGCCGATGCCGTAGACGTACGTGAGGGCGATCTCGATCCGCTTCTCGCGGGGGAGATCAACGCCGGAGAGGCGTGCCATTCATGGCTCCTGGGTTGTTCTTCAGAGGTCTTACGCGCTACCTACTCGGACACCTCGCGGTGTGCGAGCCCCGGCCTCTGCGCCGGGGGTGGCAGTCCGTCCCACCGGGACGGATCGGGCAGCCCGTTTATGACAGTGCGCGTCGCGCGAAGTACTACGAGAAATGCGGGACGATCAGCCCTGGCGCTGCTTGTGGCGCAGGTTGTCGCAGATCACCATGACCCGGCCGTGACGGCGGATCACCTTGCACTTGTCGCAGATCTTCTTGACGCTCGGCTTGACCTTCATGACTCTGGTCCTCCGGGTCTAGATCTGACGTTTTTGCCCCTCGCGGAGCAAGCAAATGGAACTACTTGTACCGGTAGACGATCCGACCACGGGTCAGGTCGTAGGGGCTGAGCTCCACCACAACCCGGTCATCCGGAAGGATGCGGATGTAGTGCATGCGCATCTTGCCGCTGATGTGCGCGAGGACCTTGTGACCGTTCTGAAGCTCGACTTTGAACATGGCGTTCGGAAGAGACTCGATCACGGTGCCCTCGATTTCAATGGCGCCTTGCTTCTTGGCCATGAACTGCGAGATCCACCCTTCGGGACCGGCTACCGTATGCGGAACGCTCGTGCGAACCAGCCTTCACCTCGAACCGATGCGGTCGAGGGCGTGCCGAGGCACGCTACGAGAGAGCCGACGGTCCATCTTACACGACCTCGAACGTGACCCTGTTCAGTGCTGGACCGGCACGGCGACCGGGTGCACCTGGGCGGTGCAGGCCGAGCAGCGGCTGGCCGCCTCCGGGATCTCGGTCAGGCACTCCGGGCACGGGCGCTTGGGGGTCTTCGGCTTCTTCGGCAGGTAGCGCGCGCTGGCCTTGGTGACCGGCAGCACCACGCAGAAGTACAGCACCGCCGCGGTCAGCACGAAGGAGATCATCGTGTTGACGAACTCCCCGTACGGGAACTTCACGTTCGCCACCGTGAAGGTCTTGCTGCTGTAGTCACCGGCCGCGCCGGTGACCACACCGACCAGCGGGGTGAGGAACGCCTTCACGAAGCCGTTGACCACACCGGTGAACGCGGCGCCGATCACGATGCCGACGCCCATGTCCACGACGTTGCCGCGCATCATGAAGTCGCGAAAGCCCTTGAGCACTGTTACCCCTATTGTCCGATCCCGCTCGCGGTCGAGCCCGGACTATACCGGGTCAGCCCAACGGGTCGGGGGCGGCCGTCACGCCGAGCGCCGCGAGCTGCGCCTTCCCGCCGTCGAAGGCGGTGAGCACCAGCGGGCCCTGCTCGGTCACGGCCACCGAGTGCTCCCAGTGCGAGGCCCAGGTGCCGTCGTTGGTCACCACGGTCCAGTCGTCCTCCAGCACCGAGGTGTGCGGGGTGCCCAGCGAGACCATCGGCTCGATCGCCAGCACCGTGCCGGGGACCAGCTTGGGGCCCTTGCCGCGGCCGCGCTCGACGTAGTTCAGCACGTGCGGCTCCATGTGCATGGCGGTGCCGATGCCGTGCCCGCCGTAGCCCTCGGTGATGCCCCACTTGCCCTTGGGCGGCAGCGGCTGGCGGCGGATGAAGCCCTCGATCGCCTTGGAGACGTCGACCAGGCGGTTGCTCTTCTTCATCTGCGCGATGCCAGCCCACATCGAGCCCTCGGTCACCCGGGAGAGCATCTCCACCTCGGGCGCCACCTGGCCGACCGCGACGGTGATCGCCGCGTCGCCGTGCCAGCCGTCCACGATCGCGCCGCAGTCGATGGAGATCAGGTCGCCCTCCTGCAGCACCCGCTCGCCCGGGATGCCGTGCACCACCTCGTTGTTCACCGAGGCGCAGATCACCCCCGGGAACCAGAGCCCGCCGTGGTGGGCCCGGAAGTTGGAGGTGGCGCCGTGCTCGCCGATCACCTTGTCGGCGATGTCGTTGAGCTCCTGGGTGGTCACCCCGGGGGCCACCGCCGCGCGGCAGGCCTTGAGCGCCTCGGCCACGACCAGCCCGGCGACGCGCATCTTCGCGATCTGCTCGGGGGTCTTGATCTCCACCATCTGGCCAACGCCTTTCGTCGGTATGTTCCCGCCGGGTCCTTGCCCGGCGGCCGTTCCACTCCCCCACGGTACGACGCCGCACGGCCGCGGCTCCCCGGTTCGGGGTGC